>WAOA01000031.1 GCA_015521535.1 Candidatus Aenigmatarchaeota archaeon
GATGTGATATTTCCTTTAATCTCCATTTTTATTTTTAATTCTCCTATAATTTCTTCAATTTCTGTTTTATGTTCTTCTAATTCTTTTTCTATTTCTATTAACTCTTCGATTTCTTCAGTAGAATTTATTTTTTCTATCTCTTTAACAGAATTCTGAACAATATTTAATACATTCATATGCTCTTTTCTGGCTGTTTGTGCGCTTTCTGACTTATTTTTATCGATCATTTCTTTAATTTCCATAAGCCTCTCTCTTGCAATATCCAATCCTTTTTTTGCTTTTTCTGTTTTATCGAAAGTCAGTAAAAGGTTAATGTTATCCAATGCTACATCAAAGAAATATAGCCAAGAATCCGGCGTTATACCTGCACTTATGGTTGTTTTTTCGGTCTTTACAATATTTCCAGTTATAGGATATGCGGTAGTTTGAGGAATTAGAAATAAAACCGTAATAAAATAAACCGTAATAAAAAATTTTTTATTATTAAATATAAAACCGATATTTCTCATAATTTATTATTAATTTAACTTTCTATATTTAAAATTTTCTCAGTAACTGCCGAGACCGTTTTCGCGATAATTTGCTGTTATCCTGATGATCTCGTATTTAGAACCAAAGCGAATTTAAAATTTTCGGAGTAAAAAAGAATGTATGAAAACCTGTACTAACGAAGTTGACTTTCCTGAGTATGCGCTATCCCAGTTACCGTTTTACGAAGAAGATAATCGGGTAGCGAATTTGCGCTTCAGATTATCTCAGCATGACGTTGAAATAAATACAAGTTCTTTCCAGAAAATGCTTGAAGAAGTTTACCGCACTCTTGATTATTGGGTTTTCGATGCAGGAAATGAGGTTGGCGGTCTTATTTATGGGAGGCACAAAAATAATTACGTAAAAATCAATAAATTCGAACCGGTTTGCGGAGATAGGGAAGAGAGAGAAAGGAAAATCGAAAAAGGCTTTAAAAAACGCGATTATCTTGGATTTTTCCATTCCCATCCGTTTTCAAATGAATATATAAGAAATAAAATAGGTACCAACCATACGCTTCCGAGCGGCGCGGATATTGAAAGTATGTTTGGAAAAATGGAATTTTGGAATAAAGAGTACTTACCAATCGAAATGATTTTTACAGCACCTCCTCTGAAAGAAATTGAAGAGCTGGAAGAAAAGAAAAAAAGGTCGTTCCTGAAACACTTCCCAGAAATATACCCTGAAATATGCTGGAAGGAAGAAATAGGATTAGGCGTTTTTATGTATTACTCAGAGCCCCTTTCAGACAATAATTTTTGGAATTTTATTCCGAATCTTGTGCAAAAGAGAAGAATGAAGAAATTAAAAGAAGCGACTAAGTCGTGCGAAGAGAAAGTTACTATTCTGCATCGCGATTATTTCTTTATGGATTCCGAGCCTTTGGAAATAGACATAATTCTACCGAAAAAAATAAGGTTTTTGTAAACGTTTTTAAATTTTTCGTTTTATATTTTCGTTATGAACAAGATTGTAAAGACGGAAACTAAATACGCTGATATTTTGAGATGTATAAGTCCCGAGGTGAAATCAGGAATTTGGTGGCTGTTAGAAAGACCTAGTTCTCTTTCTAATTTATATTCAGAACTTGAAAGAATAACCGGCGTTGAACTTAATGGGCTTGCAATCCGTTATTATGCAGATATCTTGTGTAAAAAAGGATTCGCGTATAAGGAAAACGGAGAATATGGATTAACAAAAGAAGGTGAAAAATACAGACCGCTTGCTGGTCTCGCTCTATCTACCGCACAAAAATTAGGAAGAAGCGCTTACCAGATTCTCGGCGATTCGCACAATTATAGTTATGACTTCGTATCTTATGAACTTCAAAGATTAAGGGAAAATGGAGAAGCAGATCTTAAAAGTCTTTGGAGCATACCTTTCAGACATCTAAAGAAACTGGAAAGAATCGGTATTATCGAGATTTCGCATGAGAAACAACGAAAATACAAACGAAATGTTTCCGCTGAGAAAGTGCCAAGTAAGGATAGAATTGAAAGGGAAATAATAGCACGTGTTTCTTCAAAAAAATGGGAAACAGTGGAAGAGATCAAAAACAAACTTCCTCGCGGATTAGGATATATAACTGAAGCCGGCATCAGATATTATTTGAGTAATTTTAAACAACAAGGAATAATTACGGAAACTAAAGACCGCTTTGTGAAACTGACTCCTTTGGGGATAAAATTCGTTGACGACTTTCTGTATCTTATCCGTTTTGCCCTGGTAGACGAGTGCTTGCTGAACGAGATTGGAAGAGAAGTTGAAAGAGAAGTAGATAATAATACACTCCGCGGTGCGATTCGTGTATATTTGGGTACGGTTTTTAAGTTATGAAGCGGTGTTTTGCATAAAATATTACCATAGTTCTATTTTTTGTCTTTATAATCCAGTTATACTTTATCATCAATAGAAAGGCTTTGCGTACTATAGTTTTTTACTCACGTATACTCCATCTCGCTTGTATCCAAGTTTATAAAAATATTCTCTCGCACCCACACCGGCGATAACAACGAGTTTATCGCAGTTGAATTCATTTTTCGCAATTCTTTCTGCCTCTTCCAAAAGTTTTTTTCCATATCCGCGGTGCTGATACGCATGCTTATCTTTTTTTCCCAACCCAACTTCCTTTCCGTAAACATGTATCTCTCTTACAAGGGCGGTCGTTTCTGTTATTTCTTTTCTAAAAGGCTTAAAAGGAATTCTCAACCTGAGAAGGGCGATTATAATATCGTTTTTTTCATCCTCAAAAGAAAGAAAAACCTCTTTTCCGCCAGACGCTTCGTAATCTTCTCTAATTAGCGAGATTTTTTCCGGATAAACGCCTTCCCTTGCTTTGTAACCAACTTCCCTACATCTTATGCAGGAGCATTTCATTCCCTGCTCACGCATGCGCACTTTAACCACATATCTCAAATCGCTTCTCGTACAACCGGCAACAACATGCTCTTTAGGTATAGCACGCATTACGCGTGAAATTCTCACCCATTTTGGTACAATGGTTTTAAGTCTCGCCAAAAGTTCTACAGTTTCTTCGAAAGAATATGGCTTGTATTTGCCATGCTTCCACATCTTTTCCAATTCCGTTCCCTTAACCACAAGAGTAGGGTATATTTTTAATCCATCTGGACGAAAGCGCTTATCACGGAAAAGTTTTGCGAACATTTTCACATCTTTTTCCGGCGTTGAAAAAAGTCCTGGCATGAAGTGATAATAAACCTTGAAAGCAGAATCTTTTAGAAGTTGGGTTGCTTTTATAACATCTTTTAATCCATGTCCTCTTTTAACTTTTTCATAAACCTTTTCTTCAAGCGTTTGCACACCCAATTCAACTCGCGTAAATCCGAGTTCCAAAAGTTCGTTTATCTCGCGCTTTCCGCAAAAGTCAGGCCGCGTCTCGGCAACCATCGCAACGCATCTATGCTTCGCTTTTTCATTTAAGCGATGCGCTTCTTCAATCGTTTTAGAAACCTTTCCGTTAAGCGCATCGAAGCAGGATTTTACAAACCATTTTCTGTACTCGGGAGGATACCCGAAAAACGTGCCACCCATTATTATTAGTTCGCATTTTTCTGTTTCATGACCCATGATTTCATAAGTTTTCAGTCTCGATTCCACCTGCTTAAAAGGATCATAGCCATGTCGCTTTGCCCTCAAAACTGGCGCGGAAGTTGCTGTATAACTATTAGGCGAATCAATCGCAGGACAATAGATACATCTACCGTGGGGACAAGGATAAGGCTTCATCATTACCGCTATAGGCGTTACCCCTGAAAGCGTTCTTGTAAGTTTTTTCATGATTATCCACCACAGTTTATTTCTTTATATTTTTGCGAATTTTAGGTTTTTCTCGCTTAGGATAGATACAAAAAGATTTATAAATTTTATCCGATATTATTTACTAATAGGTGGTAAAATGACAGAGATAGAGATACCAGTAGTTGTTGGAGAGGATACATTAAATAAAATATTAGATGCTGTTTACATTTCAAGGTGCGGAGAACTGTATCCCTTACTCGTTTACGGAGAGCCGGGAACAGGAAAAACATACTTTTCAATACGAATTCTATCCCGGGTATGTGGGAATTCTGTAAAAATCGATTGTTCAATGATAAGTGGAGATGAAGTTGCAGAAACAATAATTCTAGGTAAGGATGGAACAGAATATAAAAAATCACCGCTTGTAGAGGCAAGAGAAAAAGGTAAGTCAATAATTCTTGATGAAATAGACAAACTGCCATTAAACGCTCAACAAGCAATGCTTCCTATTATGGATAGATACAATTTCACGCTTCCTTACTCAGGAAAAAGTATAAAACCAAAGCCATCTCCTATAATTGCAACGGCAAATGAAATAGACGGATTGATAGAACCTTTAATGGACAGATTTTACGATCAAATAGAAATGAAACTAGGAGAAAAAGAAAGAAAATATTTATTCC
>WAOA01000032.1 GCA_015521535.1 Candidatus Aenigmatarchaeota archaeon
GAAGTAAGATATTTTATCATAATGTGAATATTAATTTCAAGAAAATTCTTAAAAGAATGGAAGATAGCTTAAGATTTAGAAGAGGTACTGAATGTGTTAATGAATTTCTTGAAATTATAGCGATTATTATCTCGAGAAGAATGTGTAAAGGCAGACTTATTAGCCCTTTTTTATTTTTCATAAAGAGATAATATCACCAGAGACTATTAAAAAGTTATTGTTGGTTGGGTACAAACCAACAAACTATAAGTAAAATATTTCGTTGTAATGAATGCAATTATCTGGATGGGATTTAATTTTTTTCTTCCTGTTTTTCACTGTATCTTCTTTTTATTATTTCTTCATTCATTGAGTTAATACATTTAGAATTTAATTTTTTCATATATTCGTGTTCTTCATCTATTGATTTAAATTTAGATCTGAGACCGGTTGCACCAATTCTATTATGTTCGGCTTCGTGTAAAATCGTAGTTGCAACCGCAAACTTAGGTTTATACACCCCAGATGGGTCTTTCGTTAATAATCCGCTGTGTAATGTAATATCAGAAGGGTATCCTGCTAAACCAAGTGCTTTTTCATCTTCCCAAATATATCTAATTTTTATCAGTCTAACGTATTTTATTACATCTTTATATTCCTCCGGGCATGTTTTATTTAGAAATTCAAGCGAATTTTTTGTTGTCTCAAACGGATCAACATATGTTCCGTTTTCAACATTTTTAATTACCTCATTAGTCACGAGTATAGTTATATCCTTATCTTCATCGCCTATATCAAGACCGTGGTAGTATTCATATACATTTTTATCAATAAAATCTTTCATTTTCTTACGTGCTTCCGAGACGTTTTTAACAGATCCTATTCTCTCCAAATCTATATATGTATTCGGAACATCTATTTCTGGAATCTCGTCATACACTAATGAACTTCTTATCAACAATTTGGCATCCTCTTTTCCTACTTTTTTTTACTGCCATATTGTAGAATTCTTCTTTCAACTTTAGTTTCAATTTCTTTTGTCTTTTTAACTCTTCTTCCTCAGGTGTTAAATAAGGATTTGTTCCCTTCTGAATCTCTTCCCAATCAGAAACACCATCGCCGTCGCTATCCATTCTTTTGAGTTTGTATTTTTCATGTTCGAAAAGAAACTCGCCTACATTGATGAGTTTTTTATTCATCTCGATAAGATTTTTATTCACAGAATCCTTAAAACCAGGGTCGAAATAATATGCTGCTCCAAATCCTCCTGCCAATGCTGTTAGACCTGCAACTATACCGTAAAATATTTTTCTCGCTTTGCTCGATTCTATTTCCACCTTACTCTTCTTTTCAGGCCCGGTAGATGGATATTCTACCGCTCCTTCCTGACGAACAAAACCGCTATGCAGAATTGTAGACGGATCTGGAATTGAAATGCTTCCTTCTTCCTCGTATACAAACCTGCTTCCCTCTCCTCCTAATTCTTTTGCGAGTTCTATTGCTTTTTTCAGCGTATATTTCATATTAATTAATTTGCGAGTTCTAACTTATAAATGTAACGATTGTGTTATTACTATATAGGAGTTATTACTTCCCAAAAGAAATTTTCCACATCTTCCCGCTTTTTTCCAGATCCTTTTCGCTTACAAAAAACCATCTCCTTTTTTTAATCGCGATCACAGGTTTTGCTTTAATTGCTTTAGCATACTTTTTAAGTTCGCTTAATTTTTCATCTGGTAAATACTCACTGCTCTGCACCTGAATAGCGAGTACTTCCTTTCCGTTACCCGCTACTAAATCAACGCCTGTTTTACTTGCAGAAGAACGTATAACCAAATAACCGTTATTTTCAAGAAATCTTTTGAGTTCCCATTCTTTTCTTATTCCCTTTCTTTTCGAAGACATAAAATCACCCGAATATAAGGAATGCCGTATAACCTATACTTGCTAGTGCTAATGAATGCTTCAGCCCAGCAATTATCGAACCTTCTGACATTTTACCTATGGATAAACCCGAAAATATACCTTCTATCACCACTAACCACTGAAACATTTCTTTGTAAATCTGCGCCATCTCCTGCGTGCCTGTTGCAAATCCTGCTACGCTCGTTGTTGGAGGCGTTATCATTCCGGGAAGAAGGAATTTAAGCATACCTATCATTATACCCAAAAATACGAAATAAATCATGTATCCCGTAACTATTTGCTGGTAGATGTGTGCTAACCTTTCTTTCTGAAGTTTGTTTATTTCTATCAAACTTTGCGTAACAGCGGATAGCGTACTCGCTATGTTTCCACCTGCCCTGTGCGTTTCTATAACAGTGGAAATCGCTCTTTTTATTACTCTGTTTTTTGTTCTTTCGCCGAATTCTTTAAATACCTTTTCAAACGGCACGCCCCAATCTATTTGAATACCTATTTGTTTTACATACTTACTTAAATTCCCGTAGTTATTATGCATAACATGCTTTATCGCTTGCGGTAAAGTCATACCAGAGTATATCGCTTCTGAAACATCTCTTAAGAAATCAGGGAGTCTTTCTTCAAGATTTCTTTCATGTCTGTATTCAAAGTATCTTACAAGAAGTGATGGAGCGAGAATAAGAAGTACCGCTAATACATTAAGGAGCGAATATACCTTGGGTTGGGACGAAAAACTAAAACTATTGAAAATAAATAAACCTATTCCGAGAATTATAAATGAAATTGTTATTATCTGTGCTTTTTTAGTTTTGCCGAATACGTATTTTAACTCCATTTCAATCACATCTCAGGTTGCGTGAAATGCACAAATGCAAGGAAAAGTATGTTAACTATCGGTATTCCGATAAAAATTCCCAAGCGCATAACATCTTGTATGTTCATTCCCCATAGTTTTCCCTCTATCATAGACATAACAGAAAGAATCGCCACAAGAAACAACGGTGCTGCTATTAACACTGCTGTGTAAAAATCCGCGTAAGTAGAAAGCGTCTGCAAATACTTTTCCCTTCTTATTTTATATTCGAACATCGCTTTTTCAGCCTGCTGCGATAAATAGGCATAGAGATTTCCACCCGTATCTATTGTAGTAGCAATACCTTCAAGAAATTCTCTTAAATTCGGAGATGGGGTTCTTTTTGCAACATCCCTAATAGCAGTGGTCACATCAATTCCGAAAACATCTATTTCTTTAACTATTTTCTCCGCCTCTACTGAAATCTCACCATACTCTTTAAAATTCGCTAAAAGTCTGAACATCGTTGAAGGGGGTACACCGCTTAATGCTGTGGCAGACATATGGGTTATAGCGAACGGAAGATTGGTCTCTATATTGCGTCTTCTCGATTCTACTTTTATAGAGGGATAGATAATTATTAGCCCGAATGAAACAAGAGATAAAATTATAGGTACTATAAAAGAGTAGAGTATTTTTTCAAAGAGTGAAAATTCAAAAGTTGTTGTAATCGAATAAATGAAAATAGATGATGCTAAGAATACTAAAAAAGATGTAAAGTACGCGATTGAAAGATACGTTCTAAGAAGCATATTAATTCCTGCTTTGAGAAGTGCCTCTTTCAAATAGGAAAAATGCTTCTCTGTTCTATCTGCCAACCATCCGAAAGCACGGATTGCTATAGTTTTCATCAAGAATAATTTTTGCTTTATTGAGATAAAAATGTTTAATATATTCTTTCCTGCCAGTATGTCTTTGGCCTGATTGTTATATTTGGAGTTGTTTCTTTATAACCAAATTCTTCAAGTATTTGTTTGAGGTTAGTTTTTCCATTAGGAAGATAAAAACCTATAACTAAACCGCCACCGCCTGCACCTGTAAGTTTTGCTGCCATATTATTTTCTTTATTAATCGCAGTTGTTATTTCATCTATTTCATTGCTACTCACACCAAGTTCTGAAAGTAATTGCTGATTCTCTTTAACACAGTAGAGCATTTCTTTAAGGTCGTTGTTTTCAAGATATATTCTCGCTTTCTCAACGAGTTTACCTACCTTTTTTATTCTTGGTTCTCTGTAGTTTTCTTCCAGACTTCTGACTTGCTGAACCAGTTCTCCTGTGGTTTTTTCAGGTTTATGTGTATAGATTATAAAAATTTCTAAAGGAGATTTTATTTTGAAAAACTCAAATCCCTTTCCTTTTCTGAAAACTAGCGGCTTACCATAGCAGGCAACAGCGCTATCTATTCCAGAAGGTGTACCATGAAACATTTTTTCACATAGTAGCGAAGCGTTGAAAATCTCTTTTTCATCAATATTTCCAAGAAGAGATGAAATACACTTGCATATAGTAGCACCGACCGCAGCAGAGCTTCCAGCACCTGCACCTATAGGTATTGAAGATTTTGTTTTGATATAACCAGAAAACTCTTCAGGAAGATCGAAACAATAAGCAACTATACTTAGCCATGTCTTTTCCGGACTTTCTTTCACTTTCTCAAAAAGTTCGGAAAAATCTCCTTCTTTGGAACATTCTTCCCACTTCTCTATTAGAGTCTTGCCAAGGTCTTTGTATTCTTTAATCTCACCTTCACTTTTTCCTAAATCCGTTTCCAACCTTAAGAATCCTTCTTCATAAGATTCGCAAACACCCTGAACTTTACAGGAGTTAAGCGGAGCCGCTATACCTGGCTCACCGTAAACTACTGCATGTTCACCGAAAAGAATTGTTTTACCCTGTGAGACTTCGTATTTCATAAATATTTTTTCAGGGAAAAAATTAAAAAATTATTCAATAAAAATTGGGCCGTGTACGGATAAGCGCTTCTCACGGTATTATAAAAGATTTTGATGTAGGAATTTTATGCAGAAACTTAGGCAAATTTTTTAATCTCATTCATATTTAAAATTAAATCAAATTTTTCCATCAACAGATGATTTACTTCCTTCATTGCTTTGTAATACTCAGGAAAACTAATAACCTTCGGTATTTCGCTAAGTTTCATTAATTTTGCAGAGGAAAAGAACTTATCAAGGGTTAGCGTGTTTGTATCGATGTTATTCCTGATTATTAAAAAACCTTTGTAGATTCTAATTTCATATCCTTCCTTTAATGGAAACTGGAATGAAAGCGCCGCAGGCAATTCAACAAGATCGTTTAAAGATACCTTTATTCCTATCTCTTCTTCTATCTCTCTCAAAGCAGTATCTTCAAAACTTTCACCAAGTTCTACACCACCTTTTATAAATTCAAAACCACGTCCATCAGACCTTTCAAGCATTAGATACTTATCCGTTTTATCTCTAATCAAAACAAAAACTCCGGGTCTTATTCTTACGTGCTTATAGACCTGATCTAAATACATTTTCTTGATTCTCGAAAAAACATTGTAAATATCTTCCAAATTCTCGATATTCAATTCAAAAAACTCTTCTTCAAACCTTTTCTTGGTCTGAAGAAGATTCGGATTGTAATATCCCCTTACAAAAAACAAAAATTCGGAAATTACAGGGTAAAGCCAGTGATTCAATTTTTCAAACCAGTAAGATTCTTCCTGAGATTTACTTTTGTTCGATAAAATATTTCTCATTCTCTGTAAAATACACTGGACTCTCCATAAAGCCGAATTAAAATCAGGAAACTTGGTAAATTCTTTTAATAAAATGTCCTTACCGTACACATGAATCGAAGAAAAAAGTAAATTTATGAAATAAAAGGAATTGAAGGATGCGTGCGCACCGTTTTTTATTTCGTCTTCCGTTAAAATGTTCAAGTCAAGAAAGCTGTGTTTTTCTGTGAAACTTCTCAACCAGTTAAAATTCACTTGATCTTTATCCAAAATGAGAAGCATATCTATATCCGAATCTTTTTTGGCATCGGTCCTGATGTAACTTCCGTAGATATAAACAGATTTTGGCCGAACACGTTTAACAAGCTCGTTTACGATTTTCCTGACTTCTTTGGCACATATTTCCTTCATCCGATCACCTAACTTTTTTCAGAATACCGCGTATTAAAACTCTAAGGATCCCACCTTTTATATTACCTTTGTATCATCTCCTATTCCGCAGGAAATAACTTCTTTCACTCCTTGAATTTCGCTCAATCTTTTTTCAACTTCTTTGACATATTCAGGAAGTGTAATTACATGAACATTCGGGCCGGCGTCTACAGTAAAGTAAGCCTCTATACCTTCTTCTCTCCATGAGACAACTTCTTTTATTATTCTTACGGTTTCTGGCGACCAGTAGAGGAGCATAGGTTTTGTTGTGAGCATGGTAGCATGCATTGAAAGACAGTCAAACTCAGTTATTTCTCCGAGCGTTTTGAAATCTTTATCTAGAATTGCTTTTATCAATTTAGGAAGGTATTTCCCAACTTCTTCAACTCTTTTCATAAAAAATGGGCATGTTTCTACAGTTTGAGCCATTCCTGCACGTGAAGAAACTTTTTTCTCTTCCTTCTGAACTATCGCTATAACATCTCTGACATCCCAATGCTCTTTTGGTGCTATTTGCTCTGCATAAGATTCTTCAGAAATGTTCCCCGCCTTCCATTCAACGAATCCGCCGTAGATGCTCCTGCACGAAGAACCGGAGCCTTGTCTTGAGATTATGCTGAGTTCTTTCTTGCTTAGCTCCAGGCCAAGGGCTGATGTTGCGGCAAGCGTTAAAGCGGCGAAGGCAGAAGCAGAAGATGCTAAACCAGCGCCGAAAGGAAAGTTGTTTTCCGAAACTACTCGTGCCTTTAGATCTGTTTTACCTATGTGCCTTATTAAATTCAAATGTCTTACTACCTTTTCCTTTTTTTCTCCTTCAAGTTTTTCTCCATTAACTATGATCGTGTCCTCTTTAAATTCCGGGGAGAATTCGACTTCCGTCACGGTGTACAGCCTGTCCAGAGTCATCGAAACACTTGAATTCCACGGCAAAAAAAGTTTAGGATCCTTTTTACCCCAATATTTTATCAATGCTATATTTGAATGAGCCAAGGCTTTTGATTTCATGGTGTGTATTTTAAAGTATTATATTTAAATCTTTTTTTACGACTTTTGTCGAACATAAATCCATTTAAATTTGAAAAGTAAAATCACACCATGGTAAAGGCCTCTGCCCCGGGCAAACTCATGCTTTTCGGGGAACACGCCGTTGTTTACGGAAAACCGTGTATAGTTACAGCAGTAGACCACAGAATTTCTGCTTCTATTGAAGAAAGAAAAGATAAAAAAATAATAATTAATGCTCCAGATGTAGGAATAAAAAATTGTGAAATAGATCTTAACGAAAATTTAGAAAACCAACCGAAAGAAGTTAGATTCGTCTTTCAGGCAATTAAAAACTTTTTTGATAAATACGGAATATCTTCCGGTTTGGAAGTTACAACCAAAAGCGAATTTTCCAGCAGGCTGGGATTCGGAAGTTCTTCTGCAGTGACTGTTGCTACTTTAAAGGCTCTTTCAGAACTTTTCAGTATAAAAATGAGTAACAAAGAAATGTTTGATCTGGGTTATAAAACTGTTTTAGATGTTCAGGGTGTGGGAAGTGGTTTTGATGTTGCTGCTGCAGTTTACGGCGAAACAATCTATTTTAGAAATAAAGGCGAAGTGATAGAGAAATTGAAGATAGATTCGCTTCCGCTCGTGGTCGGCTACACAGGAATTAAAGCAGATACGCCTACGCTTGTCAAAAATCTTGCTAAAAAAAGAGAACTCTACAAACTTATAATCGATAGGATTTTCGAAAAAATAGAAACCATTGTAGAAAACGCAAAAATATTTTTCAGTGAAAAGCATTTTCCTGCACTCGGAGAAATGATGAATTTCAATCACGGCTTGCTTAATGCTTTGGGCGTTAGTTGCAAAGAACTCGAAATTCTCGTTCATACCGCGAGAAGTGTTGGGGCATATGGTGCTAAGCTTTCTGGGGCGGGTGGAGGGGACTGTATGATAGCGCTTGTTCCAGAAGAAAAGAAAGAGGATGTAGAAAAAGTAATCAATAAATACGGTAAAGTAATTCCAGCAAAGGTTAATGCAGAAGGTGTTAGAATAGAAAATGAGTGATTTTTAGGATTCTTTTTTTTGATACAAAAAATTGCGGGAGCAGGCATTTCCATAAGGAGGTGATCCAGCCGCACCTTCCGGTACGGCTACCTTGTTATGACTTAGCCCCCCTCGCGGGCCCCCGGTTCGACTTGGGCACAAGAGCGCTGAGCGCTCAAGTCCCAAGCCTCGCCGGGAACCCACTCGGTTGGCTTGACAGGCGGTGTGTGCAAGGAGCAGGGACGTATTCGGCGAACGATGCTAACGTTCGCCTACTAGGGATTCCGGCTTCATGAGGGCGAGTTGCAGCCCTCAATCCGAACCAGGCGCGCTTTTAGGGGATTAGCTTCCCCTTTCGGGGTCGCAACCCATTGTAGCGCGCTTTGTAGGCCGCGTGTTGCCCGGGGGATTCGGGCCATACCGACATCGACCAGTTAAGCGGTGCTTTATATTATTTCTGAAATTTTTGACACCGCTTAACTGTCTACCGTCGCCCACACCTTCCTCTGGCTTATCGCCAGCGGTCCCCCCAGAGTGGCCTGCTCCCGTAGGAGCAGGTACCAACTGGGGGCGTGGGTCTCGCTCGTTACCTGACTTAACAGGACGCCTCACGGTACGAGCTTTACCGTCCGGCCAGCCCCCTTGCTATGAGAAGCTTTTCTCTTTTTGCAGGATGCTTTAACTCTAAAAAATTTAACAAAAAAAGCGAAGTATTATAAGAAAATTTTACATCAACTGCATTTCTATTAGCGTAATTAATCAAATTGAACTTTAGTCCAAAGTTGTCAAAAAGGTATTATATCTTTTTTCAAAATTTTTTCACTTGAATTGTAAGTGATTTTTATGAAGCCTGTTTTCCAACGTAAATTATAAGGCATTATTGTACCGTCTGCATCTATTTTTCCTGAAAGATAATGGCATAGAGATTCAAAATCTGAGATTACACAATGTATTCTTTCTTCAAGCGCTAAGAGTATTCTTTTCAATAATCCGCTGTTTGTATAAATTCTGTAAGGCTTTTCTTGCGGAAAAAGTTTTATGTCAGTATCTTCCACGCCTACTTTTTTAAGGAATTTCTTAAAACTTTCTAATAAGACTATTTCTGTATTAGTCAGTCCTACACTATTTCCCCGTATATATTTATCTCCGAACCAAAGTCCAAGATTGTATAATATTTCTGATGTTACTGGAAGGTATCTGACAATTTTCTTTGCAGAGGTATACTGATTTTTTGTTGTTAGCAATAGTGCATTATTTTCTATTTTGACGAAGTTTTTCGTGTACTCTTGTGGAAGTAATTTTGTTAATTCGATTATTTTCATTTTCAAGTTTGTTATTTAGGCGAGGCTGGTATTTAGCGATTTCGCTCGAAGAGCGAAACCCGAAGGGTGCGGCGCGTTAGCGGAGCATCGCTTAAATACCAGCCGAGCAACTAGGTTTTGAAAGTGAAGTTGTTGTATTACTGTAGGGGACTGTACCGGATGACGATGGCCATGCAACTCCTCTCGGCTCCTCTGGTAAGCCCTTCAGGCTGACCTTCATCGTGCCGTTTGGGGCCCGGAAGACGACTATAGTTGTCAGTTGTTAAACATGAAATTAAGGTCCTCTTCCGGATCGCCCCCGGTAAGGTTCACGGCGTTGAGTCCGATTGAACCGCAGCCTCCACCCCTTGTGTGCTCCCCCGCCAATTCCTTTAAGTTTCAGCCTTCCGCTGGAGGAGGCTTCTCAACTTTTCTTTCTTTGTAGGATAGCGAAAACCTATTCTCTCGAAAATCTCACAATATCTTTCTTCCTGTAAAGTTGAACTCGCCAAGCCTTTGAGGAGTAACGAAAATAAGGACGATATCCTTTTGAGATGAAAAATTCTATCACGAGTTTTGCTAATTTTAGGTTAGCCGTAGAAAAATTTATTCTAATTAAGTTTGTAGGTTTATGAAATTCTACATACCCTTCTGCATCAAATAATCCTTGAACATAATTGATCAAATTTTTCGGAATTCTCGAACCTAATTTTTCTGCTATTGATTTTGAATTTATCCATAATCTAAATCTGTTTTCACTTTTGTCCTTGGTAATTTTTGCTTCCTTACCAAGAAGTTTTTCACAACGTCTCTTACTATACTTAAATTTCTTTCATGCTCGTCGCTGATTTCCACGAAATATTTTTGAATACATCCATCTCCGTGAACAACGCCAAGCAACCAGTCCATATCGCTCATTGAAACCTCCTCCATTTGCGGCCGTACTCCCCAGGCGGCCCGCTTAACACCTACGCTCCGGCACTGGGAATGCGCGAAGCACTCCCAACACCAAGCGGGCATGGTTTACAGCCAGGACTACCCGGGTTTTTAGCGGATCAAACAGGCTCTGATCTTGAGAGGATGTATAAACCCAATAGAAGAAAGAAATGCTTGAACATCATCTTTTCCATAGATGTAAATCTCGAAATTAATTCTTTTTTTCAATCTTTCATAAGTTGAAAAGTTTATTCCTAAATTTTTCAAGATTTGTGTTACAAACCTGAAAATATTGAAATTTGTTGTTACAAAATCTATTTCATATTGCCTTTTCTTTACATGAGCCTCGGCATCAAATAATCCTCCTGCATATTCTTTTTGAAGATTTATCTGTGCTTTTTTAACAATTTCTGGTACATCAGCATTTCTTAATGATTTCTGGAAATTAAATATCTCTGAACAAAAACTTTACTATTTCTTTCTGTTTTGTATAAGTGTAAAATGTATTTCTTTTTGCATCTCTGAAAATAGGTGGAACATAACTGAAATGTTTCTGAAAAATTTTCCTTAAAACAATGGGAAACTCATGACACTTATCTGTAATTGTAAGTCTGTTACCACTTAAACTCCCGTCTCCATGAACGATCCCTATCAATCTAAAAATAGTTCTTTCCATTCTCATCGCCTGCTTGACCCGTATCTAATCCGGTTCGCTCCCCTGGCTTTCGCCCCTCACCGTCGGACCCGTTTGCTGGCGGGGAACCATCTGAGAAAGTTTTTCAATTTTTTCAGGATTACGGAGATAAGGTAGAATTTTAAGCATAGATGATTTACCATAAATTCTTATCCTAAAAACTTTGTCATTTTTGGTTTTATAAATACTCGGATTAAAATCAAGAAAAGTAAGAACATCAAAAACAAATTTGGAAGCCTCAGGATTTTTAAGTGTAATGGTTATTCTGTAACCTTTTAAATCAATACATCCCTCTGAATCTATTATTCCTGCAATAAAATTCAATGGAGAATGTATTCTCTTTTTTACACTCTCGAAATCACGTTTCAGATAGAGAAATTTTTTCCAGAGTTGCTTATTCCTGAAATATACTTCGTAACATCTCTTTTTCTTGTAAGCATATATTTTTGGGTCGACGCCGTAAGTTTCTGAGATTTCTTCACAAACTATCTGAGCGAACTTAAAAGATTCTACGTAAAAGGAAATTTTGTAGTCATTGTTTACTGCTTCGCTAATACTTCCATCTCCAACAAACATTCCAATAATCCAATCTTCTTTATTCTTCATATGGTTCCCCACATCCAGCCGGACGCCTTCGCCACAGGTGGTCCTCCCCGGATTAAAGGATTGTAAACTTTGTGAGGCTGTCAAAATTACAAATTAACTTTGAAAGTATTAGCAGCCTCACAAAGTTTTTACCCCTACCCGGGGAATACCTCCGGCCTCTCCCGGTCCCAAGGCGAGCAGTCTTCCCCGCACGCCGGCTAGTTTACTAGCCGATTTCACGGGGAACTTGCCCGCCCGGCTACGAGCGCTTTAGGCCCAATAATCGCGGCCACCACTTGGGGTGCGGGTATTACCGTGGCGGCTGGCACCCGTCTTGCCCACCCCTTATTCCCCGAGGTGTTTACCCTCGGGAAAAGGCACCGCATTGCGGTGCCACTCCGCCTGACCTCGTCACGCTTGCGCGCATTGCGAAGGTTTCGCGCCTGCTGCGACCCGTAGGCCCTGCCCTCATGTCTCAGAGGGCATCTGGGGGCTCCCTCTCTCAAGGCCCCTACCCGTTATAGGCTTGCCGGGACGTTACCCCGGCAACAACCTGATGGGCCGCAGCCCCATCCTGGGGCATCCCGCAGAGCGGGACCTTTCACCCTTGGGACATTCCAGTACCCAAGGGCTATGGGGGATTAGCCCCAGTTTCCCGGGATTATCCCCCTCCCCAGGGTAGGTTGGCTACGTGTTACTCAGCAGTTCGCCAGGCAGCGTGCAGAGCACGCCACCTCCAACTCGCATGGCTTAGTCTCAGGCGGATAGCGGTGGCCTCCGGCGGGATCAACCGGAATTGGCAGGGGATAGATGTCCCTGCCGCACACTTTTCTGGTGCCTGCTCCCGCATCAGAATTAAAAGAATTATAATTCCTCATTATTTAGGCCGGATTGGACCATGGCTTCTCATTAATCAAAGCCGTAACGTTATCCGGCCTTTAGTGTATTATTTTAAATAACCCTGAAGTTTTTAAAGTTTTCGGTCAAAAATTTGCTATGAACGAGAAACTTGTCGGCGTGATTACAGGGTCTGTATTTGGTTATTTATCTACCTCTTATTTCCGCGAATATTTTCCTGAGTTATCTTCCTTTTCATTATACCTTGGCTTAGCGGCCACAGGATTCAGTATAGGGTATATTCTCGGTAGTAAAAGCTGGGAAAAATTGAACGAAGATGGTGAATCTGTGTACTAAGAAAAATTATTTTTTAGCAGTTTATTTATCGCGGCGATTACATGAGAGCATAAAGTTCCGGGATGTACGGCGAAATGCTGACAATCGCATGCGAATTTGCCATCTATTCTCAAACTTACTGTATAAACTTTTCCAGAAGTAGATTTAACTTCGAAATAAACAGCGTTTTCCGTTACCTCTTTTATTTCAACCTTCATTTTTTTGGACTTTTCAAAAATCGATCTAACCATGAAACGAAAATAGAAAATTAAAGTTAAAAATTTATCGAGAAATAATCTCGACTTTACCGCCGATATTTTCAATTTTTTCTTTCGCCCTTTCTGTAATGTAGTTAACTTTCACATTAAGCGCCTTTGTTACGCTTCCACCCGCTATAAGTTTTTTATACCCGAGTTCCAAAAGATTTATCTCGCTCTTATCTAGTTTTTCAGCAAGTTTATCCAATTCGCGAAGAGTTATCACCTTCTTTCGCTCTCGTTTTCTTTTAATATTAGGATAGAAACCTCTTTTAAACCCAATCTTTCCGAAATGCTCAGGATCCGCCTGAAGAATCATTTGTTTTTTATGATCTTTGCTTCCTGCCAATCCCTTTCCGCCTTTACTCCCCTTTCCGCGATGTTTTTTCTTGGAGCCGTAACCATACGTCTTACTCCCGCGCATTTTTCTTACCTTTTTTCTTTTTCTCACAACCATAGCACCCACCGACTAACCTAAACTATTTAAATTAAAGGTTTAAATATTTTGGCATGCGCGCGATTCTTTATGCTTTGGGAGCGGCAGATACCTTTAGTTCTTTTATGATACTCTTCTCTTTTTATTCCGTAGCATCTATTTACTTAATTACAAAAGGTTCTTTATTATTATTTCTAACGTCTAAAAAATGTATAATGAATTGGTCCGACTTTATTTTCGGTATAATTCTTTTTCTGTATCCGTTTGAAGCCATTGCATTTATAATCATGTCTTATCTTTTCATAAAAGGATTTTTGTCGTTTTTGTAATAGTAAAATTTCGGATAAAATCTTCGATTGTAAAATATAACACGGTAGAGAATTACTATTATTTACGTATTCTGTTACTTATAAATAAATTGGCCGAAGTAGACTTTTCTGTGCGCGATAATCGTTGTATGCATGGGCTTTCGCCCGCTCGTAACGGCTTTTATCTTAAATTCGCGGTTATCCGGGCGAGACCGTAATAATTAAGTTAATTTTATAAATTTTGTACCGAAAAATAAACTTCATGCCTTCATTACATAAAGAAATTTGTGAAATATGTTTAAATTCCGATGTTCTGTGCTCTGCCTGTAACCAAAAATTGGATATAGGTAGAATTACGAAGATCGATATAGAAGTTGCGAAATTTTTAAAATCCTTAGAAGATAAATTCAAAATTCTTAAAAAAGCACAGATATTAAGGGTGTTTTTAACTAAGGATCAAATGATCGTTGTTGCCAGAAAAGGGGATGCCTCTAAAATTATAGGGAAGAACGGAAGCATAGTTAAACTGTTATCAAAAGAATTTGGAAAAACCGTTAAAGTGGTTGAAGAAGGCGAAAACATTACAGAATTCGTTAATAATTTCATATATCCTGCATGCATAGAGGGTGTTAACATCGTTTACGGTAAGAACGGAGAAATAGCGAAATATAAAATAAGAATACCAAGGCAATATTTAAGAAAAATAGACAGAAACCTTTTAGAAGAAGTGATTGAAAGCGTGTTTGAAAAACCAGTTGAAATGATAATTATATAGGTTTATTTTCCTTCAATGAAAAATACTCTTCCATCTTCAGTTTCGATTAAACGATTTTTTATATAATTAGGAATTCTACCTCTACTTAAAACAGTTGCAACATGGCAAATCCCTGTTTTAATTTCTTTAGAGTTTATAGGAACGTAAGTTTCGCAATCTTCACAGTTTTTGCACAATTCATATTCTTTAAGCGTCATACCTATGCTTGCCTCTATCAATTCATGGATTATGCTACTTTCTTCTGCATATATTGTTATTTCATCACCATCTTCTTTCCAGTATCCGCTACCCTTTTCGAATCTTAATTTATAGTTCATGAGAAAAAATTAAAAGAAAACTTTAAATTGGTAGCGGGGGGTGGATTTGAACCACCGACCTTCGGGTCTCCCAGTTTTGGTGAGGAAGGGGTTATAGGGGCGGGTGCGGCGCCCCTATTATGAGCCCGACGGGCACTCCTGGCTGCCCCACCCCGCTATGTTTGAAGATTTTCACCGCGAAGATATTTAAAAATTATATTATCTTTAACGTGTTAATTTATATTTATATGGAAAGGGTGGAAATTCATCGCGTGAAAACAGGGATTCAAGGTTTGGATAATCTAATTCAGGGCGGAATACCTAAAGGAAATGTTATTTTGCTAACAGGCCCTGCTGGCTCGGGAAAGACTATTTTTGCTTTACAGTTTATAGTAAAGGGCGCGGAACTCTACGGGGAAAGGCGTTTATGTTAGTTTTGAAGAAAATAAAAAAGATATCGTTGAGCAGGTTTTCCTCTTTGGTTGGGATTTGGAAAGGTTAGGAAAAGAAAAAATTCTTTTACAAGAATGGAAAAAACATTATTTGGAAATATTAAAACGTAGAAAATATGTTAAAAGTGTTAGCATAACAGAATTCCTCAAAGGTCTCGAAATGATACTTAAATATCATTTATCAAGCAAAGGGTTGAAATGAAAATTTTATAAATTTTAACTTTTATATTTAACTTTTATGATAAGCTATTATGAAATAGACGATGAAAAAGAATTCTACCCATATGGTGATTCAGCAATTCCAGTTTCTTCCAAGTGTAAATGTCAGTTATGTTCGTGTAGTTCTTCACCCTGTTTTAATTGCGGTAATTGCAGCGTATATAAAAATAAGGAAAAAGAATAGTAGGGGTTAGAGATGAAGAGGAATTCTTACAAAAATTTTTATATTCATAATTTTCCTAAAATTAAGATTCTTTACAGTTTTTATCTTTCAAGGTTTTTAGGTACAACATTTGATTTCGAGAAACTCAACTCCTTTAAAAAAGACCTAGAAAATTTCCTTAAAAAACATGGTAGAAAATTGTTAAAATACATAGAAAAATACTCTGGATTCAGGTGGAAGGAAAAAGA
>WAOA01000033.1 GCA_015521535.1 Candidatus Aenigmatarchaeota archaeon
AATAAATAAACTATCAAAAATACATAAAATTATTTATGATAAAATATAAGCGAATAGTTATATCGCTTAGCGGGAGTTTCGTAAACAGTAAAGCGCTGAAAAAATTCTCGAAAATATTTTCATTCATTAGCAAAAAATGCGAAATTCTTTGCGTTGTTGTAGGCGGCGGAGAAGCGGCGAGAAAGTACATTTCTCTTGCCAAAGAACTCGGGTTGAGCGAGAAAGAGCAGGATTTAATTGGAATAGCGGTCACGCGAGTTAATGCACTTCTTCTTTCTCTTCTACTTCGCCAGAATAATAAAATTCCGGAAACATACGAAGAAGTTGTGAATCTTTTAAAAAAGAATAAATTTATTGTTTGCGCCGGTATTAAACCGGGACAATCTACAGATAAGGTAGCAGCGGATATTGCTTCGCTAGTAAAAGCGGATATTCTCATTAATATTACAAAAGTCGAGGGTGTTTACGATAGAGATCCAAGTGAACCCGGAGCAAAAATGTTAAAACGAATTTCTTACGATGAACTTAAAAAAATATTAGCACGTACTCCCCAGAAGCCAGGAAAATATGCACTATTCGACCTTAAGGCAATAGATGTGGTAAAAGAAAAAAGAATACCTGTGAGAATAATTAGCGGTAAAGATCCAAAGAATATTTTGAATGTTTTAAAGGACACAGAACTAGGAACTCTCGTCACCTGATCTTTTGAAGAAATCCTTTCTGAGATAAACCTTATTTGTTCTTCCGATCCTTTCAAGTTTAATAATTCCTCGATCGGCAAGAGATTTTAAAACTTTTGAAATCTTGGCCTTTGAATACCCAGATTCCAATACAATTTTTTTCTGATTTACGCCTTTAGGATATTTCAAAATAATTTCCATCACTATTTTTTCGTCCTCTTTTAGCAGGGATAGAGCCATTTTTTCATCTCCCCTTCTTTTTAGAAACACAAAAAGTATTAAAATCAGAATTCCTAATACAGGTATGAGGATAAAAATTAAAGGAAAACCTTCGTTTTCTGAAATTATTTCGTAAAAGACCTTAACTCCGTATACCTCGCCGCTATTAAGATTTTCCCTGCTCCAAAGAAGCAGTATTCTTCTACCATCAGTACCTATTGTAGCATTTTCCGGTAAAAATTTTATTCCCTTCTCTGGTAGCACGGCACCTTCTGGAAGTTTAATCAGTATCGTAACGCTTTTCACGTTTTCTAATACGCGGAAATTTTCTTCAAATACATATTTATCTTCTTCTTTTTTTACTTTTTTTTCAGTAGAAATATCGATTTTAATTCTCTTTCCTTCATCAAGTGTACATGAAACGCCGTAAGAAATTATTTTACAGTTTTCAGGAATAGATAATATTTCTAGTTCATCTTCGAAAATAATTGTTATTTCTCTTCCCTTTTCATTATTCAACTCTATTAATGTATAGTTAAGTATTACAGTATTTTTTTGCGATATTTCTCCATAAATTTCTATATGATAAAGAGCAAGAGAGGGTGTAGTAAAAAATAATAAAAACGAAATAGCGAATATCCATTTACTCTTTCTTAACAACTATACCACCCGTTATTTCGGTTAATCTGTGCATTAAAGCACCTAAGGTGTTGAGAATATTCTGTGCCTCTCCTATGGGTATTTCTATTCTTTCCGGTGCTAAAATTTCGCAAGATGAGGGACCGTAGAAAAGCACGAGATTTATCAAATCTTCAAAATTTCTTGTTAAAAATTCAGTTTCGCATATTTGAGAAAACAAAATATTTTTACCTTCTTCGATTTTTTCCACGCTCTCAAAATTTTTTCTGTAGACTTCAACTCGAGGATCGTTCTCAAATTTTTTAATATGATCTTCTAAAGCACTTTTTACAATCTCCTCGCTATTACCAAGCACCTCAAAACTCATTAAAACTTTTATCCAACCTTTTTTAACTTTTTCTTTAATTTCCTTCTCGGAGAGCATTTAATCACCAATTAAAATTTAAACTACGAAACCTTATAAGTTTGAATTATTTCTGCATCCATTCCACACCAGCGATAGGAATATCTCTTCCGCACTTTGCGCATTTCCCATTTTTTAAATTTATATTCTTAATGAATATTCCGAGCCTTTCGATAACAATTCCTCCGCATCCGGAACAATAAGTATTTTCATATTCACTACCGGGAACATTTCCTAAATAAACGAAATTTAGTCCTTCGTCCTTCGCGATTTTCGCGCATTTTTCCAAAAATTTCAAAGAAGTTTCCGGAAGTGAGAGTTTATATGCAGGATAAAACCTTAAGAAATGTACAGGCGTATCGCTTCCGAGGTTATCGTAAACCCATTTGCAAAATTTTCTTACTTCCTTTTCATTCTCTCCCCATTTCGGAATTATAAGATTGGTGATCTCGATCCATATGCCAGAGTTTTTAAATTCTAAAATCGTCTCAAAAATTTTCTCTGGGTTCGGAACAGAAGAAAGTTTGAGATAACCTTCATGATTTCCGGAATTCTTAAGATCTATTACAACGGCATCCATATATTTTCCTATTTCCTTTACAACCTCAATGTTTGCATATCCATTTGTTACCATAGTGTTGTATAATCCATTCCTTCTCGCGATTTTCGCAGCATCCAAAGCATATTCTATCCAGACGGTCGGCTCCGTATAAGTATAAGAAATTCCTTGCACCGCTTCTGCATTTTTTACGATTTCATCGGGGGTTTTTTCTATTCCGAAATCGTTCCATTCTTGAGAAATTTCAAAGTTACAGCAAAATTTACACCTAAAGTTGCAGCCCACGCATGCTAAGGAAAGCGTTTTAGAACCTGGTGCAAAATGGTAAAATGGTTTTTTCTCTATAGGGTCGATGCCAAAAGAGATTACCCTACCATAGTTTAAAGAGTAAAGTTTCCCGTTTTCATTCTTTCTAACTCCGCAGAAGCCTGTTTCACCAGAAGATATTTTGCACTCTCTCCAACAAGCATAGCATTTCACAGCAGAGTTAATTTTTTCGTAAAACATCGCTTCTTTCATAGATATAAAT
>WAOA01000034.1 GCA_015521535.1 Candidatus Aenigmatarchaeota archaeon
ATATGCATTTCCGTAGTACATCCAGATCGTTTTTGATGTGTTTGCAGTCAGATTAACTTTAACCCAGACCACCAGCTCATTTTCCGTTCTGTTGAACTTCTCTATCCAGTAAGGTAGTTTTCCTGTTGTGTTTGTATATGGATCGCTAACTCTGTTCTCGAAAAATCTTATGTCTTCTCCATACTTCCCAATTATGTTTTTGATTATGTTTGCATCGGTTATTTTTATCTTGACCTGATAATCGTTAAGGTTTTCAGTATGGCCGTAAATTGCTATCGGTACTTCATAAATCGGAAATTGCTGAATAAATCTCATGTCTCTAAAATCTATCTGCATTCCAGATTCATATGATATATTTATTGGAACTTGATAACCGTAAAGCGTGTTGTTATTAAGTGTGTTATTTATTATTATTTTTTGTCTATAAGGGAAACTTTCGTTCCACCAGCAATTTTCGCCTATTAAACCATCACCGCAGTACTGAAGTTTTTTTCCATTTAAATAAATCGAAATAGTTGTATTAACAACTGCCTGACCCGTTGAATTGGTAACCTTTCCGTATATTCTGATACCGTCTCCAGGACTTGCAACGGTAGAGTTAAGATTCAAAGTTACAACTAAAGGATCTTCATAAGTTAAATGTATCTGAGAAATAATTTCTGAGAAGGAATATACTTTTACCACAACGCTATAATTTTTGTTTGGAACGGTGCTGTGTACTTTCCACTTACCTTGCCATATCTCATAGCTTTGTACTCTATTGTGCTTTGAAAGTTCTATAGAATCGTAGCCGTTTTCATGTTCTATCTCGGCAATAACCCGTAGTCCGCGAATCTTTCCTTCAGGAATTTTCGCAGTAATTATTAATGTATCTCCCGGCGTAACTTTTTCTGGAAAAACAAATGCTTGTATCTGTAAATTATTATTTAAATTAAGCGAATAAGAATAGGAATATAAAAAAGCGCTAAATAACAGCGCTAAAACGATCAAACTTTTTTCACTAAAACGCTTTACCATGAATTTTATTTTAATGAAGGAATATAAAAATGTCATTGATTTTGGAGTTCATATTCGAATCGTTTTTTTGTATAGGTAATTGTTAGAAATAAATAATTTGAGAATAAACGATGTAGCGGTGAAACATGATGGAAGGATTGAAAAAATTGAGAAGCGAAATAGACAAAATAGATGAAGAAATAGTAAAATTGTTGGCAAAGAGAAGCAAAATCGCTATGAAGATAGCAAAATACAAGAAGGAACACGGACTACAAATTTACGATGCTAGAAGAGAAAGAGAGGTTATCGAAAAGGTCAAGAAACTTGCCAGGAATAACGGTCTTGATGAAACGTTACTGGAGAAAGTATTTCAGTCGATAATAATTCATACAAGAGAGAACGAAAAGCAGATATAATTGGTTTTACAAGAGACTGTTCGAATAATCGCAAGTTTCATTTTAAAAGAATTGAGCACGAAACTGTCTTTTTTCGCACACACGAGTAGGTTTCATTCACCGGCCGCTATCACCAAGTCTGTTTCCGCTTAATTCTTTGATCTCAGAACTGTCTCCGTTTTCAAGACTCTTCCAAGGTAACGGTAAATTACCGCGAAAGCCGTGCGGTAATGCGAAAACCAGTGCGTATTTGATATCGTGCGGAAAACGCTTTCAAGGTTAATTCTTTTTTCTCCACGGTTCCGCTTTTATCTGGATAGAATCGCTTCCGATACAGTAGATTTTAAATAAAAATACGCTAAATCTATAACTATGAAAATCGATTACCAAAAACTTGGTTTTAAATGCGGAATAGAAATTCACAACCGCCTTGCAACAAAGCAAAAACTCTTTTGCTCCTGTCCAGCGAGGTTTTCTCTTCTCGAAAAACCCGCTTTTAAGCTATTTCGTAAATTAAGAGCCGTGCCAGGAGAAACCGGAAAGGTTGACATAGCGGCCGAATTCGAGTTTTTGCGAAATAGGGATTATATCTACCATATTTACGAAGACACATGCTGCTTAGTAGAACTCGATGAAGAACCGCCCCATCCTATAAACAAAGAAGCGTTATTTGTAGCATTACAGATAGCGAAAATGCTTCATTGCGAAATTCCCGACGAGATTCATGTAATGCGAAAAATTGTAATAGACGGCTCTAATACAACCGGATTTCAACGAACCGCTATTGTAGGCATGAACGGATGGATAGAAACAAGTAAAGGAAAGGTTCGCATCACGAGCGTTTGTTTGGAAGAAGAATCAGCAGGTATAGTTGAAAAGAATGAAAAAAGCGTTGTGTATAGATTAGATCGCTTGGGTATACCTCTCATCGAAATTTCCACCGCGCCAGATATAAAAGATCCAGACCATGCCAAAGAAGTTGCGGAAAAGTTAGGTATGCTTATTAGATCAACTGGAAAATCTCAACGCGGCATAGGAGTTACACGTCAGGATTTGAACATTTCCATAGAAGGTGGAGCAAGAGTCGAAATCAAAGGCTTGCAGGAACTTGAAATGATACCGAAGGTTATTAAAAGCGAGGTAAAAAGGCAGCTGGAAATGATCGAAAAAGGAGAAAAACTAAAAGAAGAAACGCGCATTGCTAAAGAAGACGGAACAACTCGCTTTACGCGTCCTTTACCAGGAGGTGAAAGAATGTATCCCGAAACAGATGTACCGCCGATTCTTATAACCAAAGAGTTTTTAGATTCTATTCCTCTCCCGGAAACATGGGAAGAAAAACTAAAGAAATATGAAAAACTCATCGGAAAAGAACTTGCGGAACAAATAATTAGAAGCGAATATCTAGATTGGTTTGAAGAGTTGTCGAAAAAGTTCGAGCCAAAAACCGTGGCAAGAACGTTTACAGTAATTCTAACATCTCTTAGGCGGGAAGGATATAACATATTTAAAATCGATAAGCATCATTTCGAAGAGTTGTTCACGCTGCTAAAAGAAGGAAAAATAGCAAAAGAGGCAATAGAAAAAATTCTTGCAGCGATATCAGAGAAACCAGAAAAAAGTGTTAAGGAAATTGTTGAAGATCTCGGCCTTAAAGGTCTTGAAGAAAGCGAAATAAGAAATATAATAAACGAGATTTTCTCAAAAAATCCTGAACTTGTGGAGAAAAAGCATTTTTCAGCGCTTATGGGAGAGGTAATGAAAACACTTCGCGGGAAGGCGGATGGAAAATTAGTTGCGAAAATAATAAAGGGAAAACTCATGGAGAAAGAACAGTAATTATGCTCTTTATAATTTCTTTGAGAGGAACTCCGTTATAAATTTGGAATACAATCGTTCCTGCCAAAAAACCAAAACTTACAATAATAATCATAATATCAGTTTCTCAATTTTAAACTCCTTTTTTTCAACCATTTCCTTATGCTCTAATAACTCTTCCGCAATTTTTACAGTACTCTTAGCGGTCTTCATCATTCCGAAAATTCTTGGTAGTGTTTTTAAAAATTCTATTATTTTTATTTCCCTTGCTATACCGCCTATACTTCTTTCTACTTGTAAAATGGTTGCACTTCTTCCAGGAGCAACTACTATCGCATAATGTGCAAGCGCTTCAATACCTATTCCTACGAATAAAAACATCAAATCAATCCTGCAATGCTGTAAAGCAATCAGAATATCATCTTTTTTCAATCTCCCAAACAAATGATTTCGTTTATAAAGTTCTAAAAGAAAATGAAATACTATCCATAAAAAGAAGTAAAAAAGTCCGAGCGTTATGGCAATTACCACAGAAAGCACCACATATGTTATCGTGAAAATCTTTATATAATCATGATTCAAAGCAAAACTTCTGAATTTCTTTTTCACGAAATAATATTAAAAATTATAGAATTTAAAAATCAACTATGGGAAGTATTTCAAATCTCTGTATTCTATGTAAAGGAGGTAAACTCCTTTGCGGCAGAAACTATTGTCCGTTGAATCTAATTTACAGGATTAAAAAACCGATAGAAAAGAAATTAAAAAACGAGTTATACACGCCTTCACCTCCTTCAGTTTTTGTAGGCTCTAAAGGATATCCTTTAATTTTTACCGGGCCGATGAATGCTTTGAATTATGAAAATCCAGAAATTTTGGATAATCCACGCGCATGGTATGGTTGTGATTTTAACAGAATCATAGAGTTCAGGACTAATTTAATAAGAAGTAAGAAACCTATACACGTAAAAACAAATAATAGGTTTGTAGAGGAGTTACAGACTTTAGTTCTTTCCGTAAAAAATCTTTATGTCGAAACTAAATTCAAGAGAAAACCTAAGTATGGGATAAAATTTTCTCGATTTTTACAACCTCTTGGTCCAGCGGGCGAAATAGAAAAATTTACGATAACAGATAATCCAAAAATTCCGAAGAAGGTAGATGCTATAGTCAGCGACGAATTAAAGGCAAGCGAGCAGGTTTTTGAATTGTACAGAAAAGGATTCGATGTGTATTATATCACAAAATTACTTTCCGTGGGAATTTTCGGAATGAATAAAAAGTTGGTTCCGACTAGGTGGAGTATAACGGCAACAGATGATATAATAGCAAAGGAACTTTTAAAAAAGATAAGAACATATCCTGAAGTAACAGAATACTTGGTATGGGAAAATACTTATTTAGATAATCATTTTGAGATTCTTTTCATTCCCGGCTCATGGGGCTTTGAACAGTTTGAATCTTGGTTTCCGGGAACTGTATGGAGTAAAACAACGAGCGAACCAACAATAGTTGTAGAAAACGAAAGTTTTAGAGGACGCGGAAGATATGCGGAAAAAGAAGGCGGCGGTTATTACGCTTCTCGCCTAGCTGTATGCGAGCAATTGGAAAAAATGAAAAGACAAGCACGTGTAGTAATATTCCGGGAAATATATGAAAGTTATGTAATTCCTGTCGGTGTATGGGAAGTAAGGGAAAACGTTAGGCATGCGTTTGAAAAATCTCCGAGAAAATTTTCTTCACTTGAAGAAGCGCTTCAACATATAGGGAAAAGGCTGAGAATATCGGTAACGGAATATGTTAAAAGAAGCAGTATATTATCACAGAAGAATCTTTTTTCATTTTTTTAACTCCATATTATCTTACTTCAAGTTTGGAGATTTTACAATTTCTTTCAAGAATTTTTCTTATAAGATTTATATTCGAACCCGCTTTTCCTATTACGCTACCTTTCTTTCTCGGATCGACCCATACTATTACCTTATCTTCTTTTATTTCCACTCTTCTGATGTGTGGAATAAGATTTTTTATAAACTCTTCCAAATTTTCAGAATACTCATAGACTTTTATATGTTTCTTCAATAATTTTTCAGCCATTTTTATGTTGCTTCCGTTCCTTCCTATTGCCAGTCCCATCTTTCCATTTTCAACTACAAAAACAACAGAGCCATTGTTCTTGTTTATTATACAATCTCTAACTTCTGCACCTGTTATATCTTCGAATACTCTTAGTGTGTAAAGCGTCTCGGTGTCGAACTCTCTCATTTTCCATCACTCTATTGCCACTACCGCTGCTGGAAACGGTTTACCGCAAAATATACCTAAATCTTTTCCAGTACCATCAAAGATCTCGATTTTAGTTCCTGAAAGTTTTGCATAGTATTCAATATCCTTTTTTATATTTTCAGGACAGTTTGATGCCATTATTATTAATTTAAGTTTTTTCAATTTAAGTTTTTTCATCACTTTTCTCGTACCTATTACCAATTTACCTTCTTCTATCGCTTTTTTAATCTCGTTTTTGTAATCCATACTTCATCACTTTTTCCCTTTCTTCGGTGAAAACACTAATTCAACAACACCTGTTCCCATAGGAACAACTTGATTAATCATTACATTTTCTATTGAACTTTCGAGCGTATCAACTTCTCCTGCTAATGCGGCCTGAGTAAGGTGTTTAATTGTCTCTTCGAAATTCGCCCTTGCAAGCACAGAGCCTTTTGCACCTGCTACGCCGTACCTACCTATTGGTTTTACTATCCCGTCTACGGTCATCATATCCGCCACTAAAGTTATATGTCTGGGAATTACGTCAAGACCCTGTTCTTCAAGCGTTTTCGTAACTTCTTCTATTATAAGATTTCTAACCGCTTCAATACCAAGTACTCTCGCGGTTTCGTGGATATCGTTAGAAACCGTTCTGGTTGTATCCACTCCTTCAACTTCCAGTATTTTCTTTAAATTACTACCCAAAGTTAATATAACCCATTCATCGCCCTCTCTTCTTACAATAGTTTGTCTAATACCTTTTATACCTCTTATATTAAGAGATAAAACTTTAGTTTTCATTTTATGAAGTTCTTTTATTTCTTCACCTTCTCTTAATTTAACAGTAATTTTACTTTTCGATGTTCTTATGTTGATTTTAAACGCTTCTTTTATTTTCTTTGAAATTTCTTCAGGAGTAACATCGTATTTTTCAAGTAGTTCTGTATCCAAGAAAAATTCGATTTGATTGTTAAGTATATCGACTACCGACGATTTTACAACATCTTCAACTTTTAACTCTCTTATTTTGTTCGCTATTTCTTTTGCTTTTTCTCTTGTGTTATAATCCTTTTTCAAATGAATCTTCATCATAGGTGTAGAAGGCTGCCTTCTCGCATCAAAAATTTCTATTAATCTCGGCAAACCTAAGGTAACCTTTATTTCGGCAGCACCGGCAACGTGATAAGTACGCATTGTCATTTGTGTAGCAGGTTCGGAAATACTCTGCGCCGTTACAACACCTATTGCCTCTCCTGGCTCGTATTTCGATTTTTCATAAATATCTTTAACTTTTTCTACGAGTTTATTTTTCTTGTTTTCATCCAGTTTATACTTTCTACTAACTTCTTTTATTTTCTCCGCGATTTTTTCCGGCAATTCTTCTTTCAATTTTTCGAAATTCATACACATCACTTTTATATCGTATTCAATAATATGTTTTCGACATCTATTTCTCCCCAGTCCGATTTCGCAGGATCTATGCCATCTTCACCGGGTACGAACTGGACTATAACCTTCCTCCCATCCCTTACCGTAAAATCGTATTCTACTTTTAAGTCTTGCAACGCATTCATTAATCTTCTTTCCATGTATCCACTATGTTTAGTTCGAAGCGACTTATCCATCAAACCTTCTCTTCCGTTCATCACATCGAAGAAGAATTCATAAACATTCAACCCAGATTTATACGAAGACTTAACAAATCCGTGTGCTTCAGGCGAGAGTTCATTCCAGTTAAAGTGGGAAAGCACACGCTTTCTGTATCCACGGTGGATTCTTTCTCCTAATAACGTTTCCTGTCCTACGCAAGTCGAGATTTGAATTAGATTAACTAAACTACCCCTTGCACCCGACTGAGACATTACAAGCGAGTCGCTCTTCGGTAGATTCTCCAAAACTAATTTTTCAGCATATGAAAGCACGCCTTTAAGCTCTGCAAGAATGTGTGCTTCTAAACTTTCTTTGGCTGTTCTACCCGGAAGTATTTCTATCTCATTTGCATAGTATTTTTCGATGAGTTTGTTAACCCTTTGCTTTGTTTTCTCTATGTATTTCCTTATATCCTGTAGATTTTCTTCTGGTATGTCGTAATCGTCTAAGCCGCATGTAAAGCCGCGATGGTCCAAATATCTTATTCCTAGTTGTGATACTCTATCAAGGAACTTATGCGCTTCTTCTGTACCGCAGAATTTCTCAACCAAACTTAGAAGTTTACCTTTTTCCCTACCGATCGCTTTCGAATCTATTACACCGCAAACCAGTTTACCGTTTTTCACTACAACATAGGCATCGTAAGGACACTTTTCTTTTCTACACTTTTCGCAACCTCTGCATGCTTTTGCCTTGAATTCCGTGTTAATATTTTTCGGGATGAGCATGGAAAATACATCCTTTCCTGATATTTTATTCTTTTTCGGAAGAGTAAAGTCAATACCTGGACGCATACCTATTTCGCATAAAATCTGAAATGCTTTACTCCTCTCCAAGAATGTGTCCTTTTTTGTTAATAGGAAACACCCGGAAATATGATCCTGCTCGCAACCGATTATCGGCCCGCCGAAACGCGGGGAGCGTATATGGTGCTGAACTTCCATAAGTATCTCTGCTTCTGCCTGCGCCTCGATTGTTTGCGGCACGTGAAGATTCATTTCGTCTCCGTCAAAGTCTGCGTTATAAGGAGGACATACGCATAGATTTAATGTAAATGTCCTCCACGGTGTTACACGAACGCGATGAGCCATTATCGACATTCGATGCAAACTCGGTTGTCTGTTAAAAAGGACTATATCACCGTTTTGTAAATGCCTTTCTACGATATATCCAGGGGAAAGTTCTTTTGCTATTTCTTCTGCATTTTCCCTCGTTATTTTCTTTCTCTTTCCGTCTGGCCTTATTACATAATTCGCGCCTGGCCATCTATCTGCATTAAGAACGAGTTTTCTCATTTCATCTAAATTCTCTTCTCTAATCATAACAGGGATTGTGAGTTCCTTCGCTACCATTAGCGGTACGCCTACTTCGTTGATAGATATCATAGGATCGGGTGAAATTACAGTTCTGGCGGAGAAGTTAACTCTTTTACCGGTTAAATTATGTCTAAACCTACCCTCTTTTGTTTTCAGACGTTGAGCAAGTGTCTTTAAAGGTCTTCCCGATCTATGTCTAGCCTGCGGCAATCCAGAAACTTCGTTATCGAAATATGTGGCAACATGGTATTGAAGAAGTTCCCATAAATCATCTATTATAAAATCGGGTGCACCGCTTAAAATATTTTCATTTAAAAGTTTATTGATTCTTACTATATCAACAAGTTTGTGCGTTAAATCATCTTCACTCCTTTCTCCTGTCTCAAGAGTAATAGAAGGCCTCATTGTTACAGGCGGTACAGGAAGAACCGTGAGCACTAGCCACTCTGGTCTACCACCCTTTATTCCGAGTTTTGAAAGGTCTTCATCCGGTATTTTTTCTAAAATTTCTCTCAATTCCTGTGGATTCAGCGTTTTTCCATCGAGTTTGTAAATATATGGCTTCTCGAATTTAACGGTTTTCACTTCAGCACCGCAATACGGGCAAGTTCTTTTACTTTTACCAACTAATGGTTTTTTTGAAATAACTCTTCCACAATCGTGGCAAACTACACGAAGAATGTTGTAAATGGTTTTTGTATATAGAATATGAACAACAGGCTTTACGAGTTCTATATGCCCAAAGTGTCCTGGACAATTTCCCATTCTTTCCCCGCAGGTTCTGCATCTTAGTCCGGGGTCTATTACCCCGAGTTTCGGATCCATTAATCCACCTTCTACCGGAAATCCATCTGCATCGTAAATTTCAGTTTTAGTTATTTCCGCGGCCGACATCTTTTTTATCATCTGCGGCGATAATAGACCAAATTTTATATTTTCTATCATAATATCACACCTTAAGATTTATTTTCGGATATATTCCCATTGCTTTCAGTTCATCTAGCATGAGTTTGAACGCATAGGACATTTTCACTTTCACGACATTCGAGGATTTGCATACAGGACAATAACTAATACCTTTTGTTTTATTTTCTATCGCAATCATACCGCATTCCTTGCATATGGGAATTTCTGTTTCATCTGACGAAAACCTTTCTTTAAGTACTAACGCCGCGCCATGTGCTATTAAACAATCCTTCTCCATCTCTCCCAGACGCAATCCACCTTCCTTAGCGCGACCTTCTGTTGGCTGTTTCGTAAGCAGTGTTACAGGACCGCGAGAACGCGCATGGATTTTATCCGCTACCATATGATCGAGTTTATTGTAATAAATAACACCTGTGAAGATCTCCGCTTCGTATACTTCGCCTGTAATCCCGTTATAAAATTTTTCTTTACCGTCAGAGCGGAAGCCGAGTTTTTTCAACGCCTCTCTAAGAGCCTGCTCTTTTTCGCCTTCGAAGCCAGAGCCGTTTATTATTCTACCTTCAAGCGCACCAACTTTTCCTGCGAGTATTTCCAGAAGTTGACCCATTGTTTGACGGGAAGGTATGCCATGAGGATTGAAAATTATATCAGGTATTACGCCAGAAGCAGAGAAAGGCATATCTTCTTGCGGAACTATTAAGCCAATTACACCTTTTTGTCCGTGTCTACTCGCGAACTTATCACCGACTTCCGGAACGCGCCAATCTCTTACAACAACTTTCACGTATTTATTACCGTTTTCGCTTTCCGTCAGGAATACCCTATCCACTATGCCACTTTCCTTATGGCGAACGCAAACAGAGGTTTCCCTTCTGTTTCCTATTGTACCGGCAAGCGTAGTGGTGGAAAGAAAACGTAATGGCGATACCCTTCCTACCAAAACGCTACCGTCTTTTACTTCTGTTTCAGGATATATTATACCGTCTTCCGGTAAATGAGCATAATCTTTTTCGCTTCTGTATCCTCGAACATCCTTTTCGGGTATACCTATTTCATCTTCCTGTCCGCCGGGATATTTTCTTTCTTCTGCTGTATATGTCCTGAAAAATGTCGAGGTAAACCTACCACGCTCTATAGACGCCTTGTTAAATACCAAAGCGTCTTCCATGTTAAAGCCCTTATAGGACATTATTGCAATTACAACATTTTGTCCTGCAGGATGTGTTTCAAAACCGGAAATTTCGAAGGAGTTGGTTCTTACTATCGGTGTTTGAGGATAGTTTAAAATATTCGATTTCGTATCCGTTCTTACTAAGTAGTTCGACTGATATATACCTATTGATTGCCCTATCATTTTTGCTCCGTAGTTTACTCTGTCTCCTCGATTATACTCTGGAAACGGAATCAAACTTGCATCCAATCCGAGAGCGCATAAAGGTGAAATTTCCATATAATTATGCTTTTCCGTTAGTTCATCTTCGTTTAACGCGATTAAAGCATTTTCTTCCTCTTCTGCGTCGAGGTATTCAATTACACCAAAAGAAATGAGATCGCTCCATGTGATTTCACCGCTTTTCAACTTCTCCACATACTCTTTCGTGAACTTTGGTTTACCGTTTTCTACTACTATAAGAGGCCTTCTTATTCTTCCGGAATCTGTGTTTATTCTTATTTCTTTCGTGTCTTCAAATACAGCAATGTTTATTTGATTGTTGATCAAGCCATTTCTTCTTTTCCTTCTTATTTCTTCAACTATTTCGCCGCTTTCCACATATCCAACCGGGTTACCATCAACGAAAACAAGATACCCATTTTCTATTTTTTTATCCGAAAGATTTAGCATATTTTTCAATTTCTTTTTTTCTAAAGGCGATATACCACTGGTAATCTCTGCGGTGAGCGCAAGAAACTTTCTTAAACCTATAGTTGGTCCTTCAGGAGTTTCGGCAGGGCAAAGTCTGCCAAATTGAGTTGCATGTAATTCCCGCGCTTCGAAATGTTCTTGAGAAGAACTCAAAGGTGAGACAACGCTTCTGAGATGCGACTGAGTTTTCATGAAATTCAGTCTTTCCAATCTTTGGGATACACCAGTTCTACCGCCTACCCAGGCACCTGTTGCTAGCGCCGAGACTAAATTAGAAGTTACAATATTAGATTCTACAACAGTTTGCACAGGCGGTAATTTGCCACGCTTTGCAAGTTTCTGAAAACTGTAATTTATTCTTGCTATAAGTCCCCATCTTCCTATTAATATAGAGCGGAAAAGAACATCCAGCAAATCGCCTACCATTTTTAATCTCTTATTAGCCACGTGATCCAAATCATCCTTCTCTATTTTTCCTAATACAAGGAGTATTAGTTTTCTAACAGCGATAGCAAGATATTTTGCCTTTTCCTTTCTCGCTTTAGGTTCTTGACCCAAGTGCGGAAGTAGATATCTATCCAGAAGTTGCGAAACCCTTTCTTTTATTTGCTCCTTCGGTAATTTCTGCATTTTTCCTATAAATTCTATTGCTTCCTTTTGTGTTGTGACATCGATCATATACAAATTTCCGTAAATTTCGTTTGCTATCTCATCTTCTGTGCCTATTGCTTCTATTATTTCTTTATCTGTTTCCAAACCCAAAGCCTTGAAGAGAACTATTATTGGTACTCTTCTCAGATTCGCGAAAGAGATGAAAATCATTCCATCTGTTTTTCTTTCTATCAGATGCTTTTGGACAAATCCGCTTCTTTCCGAGTTTATTCTTACGATATGAGGATAACTTCCTTCCTGTGTTTCAAGAATCATTCTGTTCGGAGCGATTTCTTCCAAGGATACAACAACTCTTTCGGTTCCGTTAACAATGAAATAGCCACCGGGATCGTCTGGATCTTCTCCCGCTTCAATTAACTCTTCCCTCGACATTCTGGAAAGCGGACAAAACTTTGATTTAACCATTATAGGAAGATCCCCTAAGTGCACTTCCGATGTTCCCATCTCTTTTCCGTTTACTATCGGAGTCATCTCAACGAAGATAGGCGCGGCATAAGTCAAGTCTCTTATCCTCGCTTCTCTCGGTAGAATTTTTCTTATAGAGCCGTCTGCTTCTCTTATATAAGGTTCGCCTATTCTTACTCTTCCGAGTTTTATTTCAAGTTCGCCTATTTCAGGCACTTCTGGTTTGAGTACACCTATTTCATCTATAATTTTTTGTATGCCGTTCTCTACCCAATTTTCAAAACTTTCTATTTGAAATTTCGTAAGTCCTACATCCCGCTTGAAGGCTTCTAATACTGTTTTTAAATCTTCTCTATCCATACAATCACTCACTCCTTAACAACTAATCTATAATATACTACCTCTCCCACGAGTTCGTTTTTTCTTATTATTTTTATAACATCTCCGGGCTTCGCACCTATGGCTTTGACCACAGGATCGCGAACAAGGATTTTAGGTAGTTGTTTTTCATCTATATTATATTTTTCTAACAACTTCTTCTTTTCTTCCTCACTAAGAATTACATGTTCCGGAACTAGTCTGTGTTTTAGAATGTTAAACCCCGCCAAGATATCACCCTGCGTAATTACACCAAAGCATTTTTTATGAAGATTCAAACTTATTTAAAGTTTTCGGTCTACCGATGCTCGTCACACACCTTTATAATTTATATCCTATTTCCCTGAGGAATTTCTTTCTTTCCTTCACATCTTCCTCTTTTTCCACACCCGCGGGCTTTTCTCCGTCTATTACACCTAATATTCCCCTTCCTTGTGAAGTTTCGGCGATTATTACTTGTAAAGGATTTGCAGTAGCACAGTAAATATTGCATACTTCAGGAATATTTTTAATAGCGTTCAAAATATTTATCGGGTATCCTTCTCTTATGAATATTATAAAAGAATGCCCGGCACCTATTTTCATAGCCGCTTCTTCCGCAACATTTTTTAAAGAATCATCATTTCCTTCGCTTCTAACCAGTCTTTTCCCAGAAGCCTCGCAAAATGCAAACCCAAATTGCATATGCGGAGCAGTAGTTACAATAACTTCGTAAATATCTTCAACCGTCTTTATAAAATGGCTCTGGCCAAGTATAACATTACAACCGGCAGGAATAGAAATTTCTACAACCTCGAATTTTAAGTCCATGTAATCATAAACTTACCAATAGTTTATAAATTTAACGTTTTCTGATTTGGCGGATATCATCGCTTCTTATCGTACACGTGCAGGACTGACATATTGTCCAGAGAAAATAGCCGTTAAAACTAATTCAAACCAATTCGAATTTTGAATAGACAATTAATTTTAATAGATAAAATAAGTCGAACAAAGATTAATCAAATTCTTCGGTATGATGCCCATCGTAAAGGCGGGGAAAGCAGCGCGGTGTATGCGGTTTTACGTTTTCCGTTAAATCGAGGAAATCGTTTACAACGCCGCAAACCGCTTCTAATACTTTTCTTCCCCGCGGGGTTAAAAGATTGAAACGTCTTTCATCAAATTTTACATAACTTTCGAAACCAAGGGTGTTTCCGCATCCTCTGACCCATTCTCCTGTTTCTTTAAGTCCGATGTAGCATTCAAGAAGGCGTTTCCATTTCTCGGTAAAGTAATTAAATTGCTCAATCGTAAGAGAAATTCCTTTTGGAATATATCTTCCATAAACATAGTCTCTTTCTATATTTAAACAAATCTTAGGCGGTTCATCAGTATCAGAATTAAGTTTACCACATATTCTTCGAGAGGTCCACTCATAAGGCTCTGTGGAGTACTTTTCAAATACTTTTACGGGAGGGAGTAAGTC
>WAOA01000035.1 GCA_015521535.1 Candidatus Aenigmatarchaeota archaeon
GAAAATAGCAAATATCTTCCCTTACATCGCTAAATAATTCACCATTAGCATCCAATTTTATATTTTCAGATTCGCGAGATAAAATTTCGTCATGAAGAGAGAGTGTATTTGGAGAAATGGATTGGAGTAAAAGAGACGAAAGCGGTGATTGAAAGAAGTCGAGAACTATTACAGGTTTTTTCTTCTTCCTTTTCAATTTTTCTTTTATACTCGTTATTATTTTTTTCATAAACTATTTTTTACACAGTAGTTCCGAAAGTTGATGGCTCCATTAACTAGATTTGAGCGGTTAAAAATTAACATTTTTGTTTTGTCTTCCACTTACAGCTGTTGGATAAAGGACAGATATCGCATCTCGGTTTCGGTTTACATATATAAATTGAGAAATCAAGTAGAGCAAGACTCGCTTCTTCAAAATTTTTTCCAGAGAGAATGGACTTAGCTTTTTCCTTAATTATCGAAGTTTTTTCTGGTTTTGATGACCCGATAGATAAACCAAAATATCTACTTAAAAATCTTGATACGTTTCTATCTATTAGTGGTATTTTTTGTTTACAATATATATTCAGAAAAGCATCAGAAATGTAGTCACCTACTCCAGGGAGTGAAATGAGGTCTTTTTTTGAACAAGGAACTTTTCCGTTATATTTTTCAGTCAATATCTCGCATAACTTTATGTACCTTAATGCTCTATGTTTGAGACCCAATGTGTTTAAAACGGAGAGAACTTCTTTTTTATTTTTCAATACCTTTTCTGGAGAATCAAATTTTTTCGAGAATAAATCAAATAGTTTTCTTACTTGGGAGATCTTCGTTCTTTGGAGGAATATTTCGAACGAAAGTACTATAAACGCATTATTTGATGTTCTCCAGGGATGATCAAACTCGTTTTTCTTATACCATTCCATAATCCTCTTTATCACCTTCATTTTATTCCCTCATTTTCGAAAATAAGAACGCTAAGAATTCATTTTTGTACATAATACAAATATCATGAGTAAACTGATGGGCTATTTTGATTGGCGCAGGAACTATTATTCTTTGATCTATTCTGTAAAAATCGTCATATATGTCCAAAATCCGAGGGTTCGAAAGTATGGATAAAACTTTTTCTATAAGTTCAAGAACATTTCTGTAGAATTTTTTGCGATCTCTATTCTCTCTAAAAGAAAGCAAAAAAGGATACGGAATCAATATCTCATATCTGGGGATAGAAAACATCCAAATAGGAATATCAGCTAACCTTCCTTTCCAAGAAGAATCCCAACAAAAAAATGAAACTACTGCAGCTAATTCGCATAATTTTCCGTAAAGTTCAATATCGCCGTCATCTATATGTGAGTACCCTCTCTGGTGGCATTCTCTTTCTAACGCTTTTAATATATCATCTTTATTCCGAGTTACGCATTTTAATTTTTCTTCTATCTCACTCCTGTCGATAAATTCATTCAGTACGAGAAAGGTTGAAAGTATGCTGTTATCTTCTTTAGCGAGAAATGAAAATAGTAGTGTACAGATAATATTATCTGGTATAGCAGATTCAAAAATTAATCTCATTTCTTCTTCTTCTGTCATTTTTTCCCATATTTTGTGTTCCGAATACTTCATATACCAAAATATTAAAGGGGATATTAAGAGAACGTGTGGTTGTTTGACCACACCGCAATATACGGTGGAACCAAGCGAAAGACCACATTTAGAAATCACGTCCAAAAATCTTCTCAAGGAATTTCTTACGTATCTTCCGTGATCACCTATATGGAGAAAATCCTCTACAACGTGTTCTAAAGGAAATATTCTCCCATCTCTAAAGATTATATCAATTTTTTTACCTTCTTCTGTTGTTATGAAGTACTCGGCTTCGTGTGAATACTGTCTGGCATCCATCGAGGCCTCTATTATTCTTTTCCACATATCTGGCTCTCTTATATAGATTTCAGGAGAAATAAAAATTCCTTCCTCTTCAGCTTTAGTTTTAGAATACTCTTCCCATGTATCTGGCTTCGGCCGTACATCTAAAGCATCGGTTTTATATTTAGAAACATCGTAAATAGCTCCAACAGATGTAATTATCCCTATTGGTGTTCCTCGCGGATAGAAAGAAGGAATAATATCGTTAGCGGAAATATATTGGTACGAAGCATCAGTACCCACGGCTTTACATGTTTCCACTGTTTGGTATTTAAAATTCAATATAAATTTATCCCCAAAAATCCTCGATTGGAGATGCAATTTTATTTTTTCCCAATTTGGGGTAAATTCCTCATTTTTCCCTGGTAAGACAGGCTTATAAATTTTTCTTCTTTTATCCCATTTTTTATAAAGAGTCATAAGACGTATAGGAATTCCCAAACCTCTATTGAATGTTCTTTTAAAAAACTCTTCTATCTTAGAAGCTTCTCTAACTAATCTACTTTTTTTATGGGAAATATTTTCATTGTTTATTTCCTCCAACTTTTTGTTCCATTTTTCCCATACCCATTTGATAAACTTAAAATATAATTCAATCGGATCTTCTTCGGCAATATATTTAGCGCATTTTTTAACCATTTCTTCTATTTTATTGAAATCTGTTTCCCTTCTCAGAATCTCGATAAGATAGTAGACCAATGTTGGTTCCTCTCTTTGTAAATTTTCCCATTCTAATCTTGACCGAGGAAGACGCGTAAATGTTATGAGTGAAGTTTGAGGATCTATCCACCTGTAAACATCTACTCCATTTTTTCGAATTTTCGTAGCCTTCTCTTTGCGAACACATTTTTCTAACGATTTTTTAACATTATGATAAGAAACTTTCGGTGCTTCCAGAGACGGTGTTCTTCTTAATATTTCATTCAATTTTTCTTTTGTTTTTTCTATTGCTTCATTTATACTTAGTTCTTGAGATTCTCTTAATACTTCTTCGACCAATTTTGAAATGATTATCCGTTTCATTCTACCACCATTGAGGGAGTTTCACCTCCGTGTGTTGTTCTTCTTTTTCTTATCTTTACGAGTACGGCATGACGTATACTTTCTCTGCTACCCGTCATTAAGCAAGTACCCGTTTCCAATTTAGGCAGGTTCGCGATTATTTCTTTCGGTGTATCCGAAAATACGCCTTTTAAATGCTCTAGCTGATCCTGTTCTAGTGCAAAAATAAATCTTGTATTGGTTAGCTTGATCGTTCGCTTATCTATGTCCATAGGATTTTGCGTGATAAGTATCAAACCTATACCGATATGTCTCCCCATCCTTATCAACTCTCTTATTACCTGCGATGCTGGACTGTCCCCAGATGAAGGTATAAACATGTGGGCTTCATCTACGGAAAAGATTAAGGGAGGTATCTCCTCCTTTTGTCTCAAGGTTATAAGCTCTCTTGCTATAGCTCCAGCTATAGCCTGAATTTCCCATTGGGAATTCATTCTACAATCTATGTTTATTATTTTATTTTTTCTTATCAATTCCCTCCAATCAGTCCCTTCTCCTATTATTTTTACATCTTTTAGACTCTCCGTTCTCATCTTTACCAAATCTTTAGTTCTGGTTCTCGGATCGGTAATCTTACTACCGACTTCTTCTATCTCTTTGAGTAGTTCATCAACTCCGAATTCTGATCTCTTCCTTTTAAGGGAAAGGAACGCCGTTCGTAAAACGTCTTGCTGCAATTCGGTTAACTTGGGCATAAGATTCAGGAGTTCACCTTCACCTAAAGAAGAAAGTCTTATAGTAATATCCCTCCCAGGGATTACGACTGTTCCTCCTAATTCCTCCGTTGCTTTGTTGTATTCTCCGTGTATATCTATATTTATCTGCGGTATTCCTATTCTTGCGAGTTCTTCCATCAAAACGCCCCTGAAGTAGCTTTTACCAGTTCCAGTACTTCCGACTATAAGTATATGGCGTGGAAGTATCCTTTCTGGATCGAGGAAAACTTTAGTTTTACTGGGATCGGCTGTTGTTCCTATAAAGATATTTTTTTCTTCTTTGGATATTCCCAACACAGAGGAAAGGAAATCTTCGTCTATTCTGAAAACACCGCTGCCTACGCGCGCGAGTGTATGCGGTTCGAAAACTGATAATGAACCGTTACTTTTTTCTATCTCCTCTAGAACTTCGGCTATAGCTAAAGTGAACTTTCGCGGCAGATCTTCCCTGTGGGATAGCGAATCGTCTAAATTAAGTAACTCCCTCACGTGTGCCTGCTCAGGTTTCTCGTACGGATTTATTTCCCTTGCATCGGTAACCCGAACTATTAACCACCTGTCTTTTCCGATTTCTACTCTTAAAAGTTCGCCGGGAAATACCTGTTTGCCTACAGTAAGTTTTACAGTAACTTTTCTGAAATTCGGTGTTTCTTCAAAATGTACCACCTTTCCTACTTCTTCTGTCATAATTTAATTTAATAGTATAAAATATATTTAAATTTTACGGTTTAGGTTAAATTTAACCAATTAAGTTAAATATGTGTTTTGCAACGGCTTCGGCCAGTGGAGGCGGAAGGGAGTTGCCGATCTGTTTGGCTATGGAGGTAAGCGATCCATAAAAAATAAAATTATCCGGAAATCCCTGAAGTCTCGCCGCTTCCCTTGCGGTTATTGTTCGATCCTGTGTGGGATGTATGTACCTACCCTTGCTTGCACTCAGACATCCAGAAGTAATCGTAGGTGACGGTTTATCTAACCACAACCTTCCGTAAACATCCTTGTGGCCGTTATGATTGAGATGGCACCTCAACCAGTATTTTTTAGGAAGATCCCTTATTGATCCTCCGTCTTTAGGTATCCTTTTTATGATTTTCATTATCCTATCTGTGTGTCTAGGGGCTTTGTGATTCGGTATCCTTTTACATTCCTCTCCCGCCTTTAACGGAGGTAAACCTTTAAATGCTTCCCGAACGGTTTTATATTTTTTTACCGTCGTCGGTTCTGGTAGGGAAAGCGTTATATTTTTCAATCGCGTGGCTATAACTATTACGCGTTTTCTTATCTGCGGTACCCCAAAATCGGCAGCATTGAGTGTTCCGTATATGTATTCGTATCCCAATTTTCTTATCTCTTTCAGAAAAGTGTCGAAGTACTTTCTGTGTTTTGAGTTCAGTATTCCGGGAACATTCTCGAAAACTATAAGTTTCGGTAAAAAATATTTTACTATTTTTGAATAATACAGTACAAGCCCGTTTCTCGGATCGTCGGGTACGGAAGATCTCAATCTTGTAAATCCCTGACAAGGAGGGCACCCTATCATTACATCCAATTCACCTCTTTCCAAACCGAGGTTTGAAAGAACTTTTTTCCATTTTATCTTTCTCACATCCCCGATGATCGGTTCTACATCAAGATTGTTCTTAAAGGTATTGCACGCATCGGCATCGATGTCTATGCCTCCCACTATTTCAAAACCAGCTTTTTGAAACCCTAAGGAGGCCCCGCCGCATCCAGAGAAAATATCAAATACCTTCATTTTAACAACCTTCACTTTACTTCTGATAAGGCGTCTATTTCTTTTTTAATTTCGTCTATAACTTCTCTATTATAAATTACCTTTTTATCCCCCTTCTTTACGGACAAAACTATAAACACCCTTCCGCCGAATTTTTTCCTGAATTTTTCATGCGAATTCCTGTAAGCCTCTTTCCACTTCGTGGCGAATTCTGGAGCGTGTTCGAATGTTGTGGGTTTTATCTGAAGGCCTATGTATTTGTTACCGACTTTTATGAAGAAATCCACATTATAGAGTCTGTCCCATTCATCTGGTGCGGGCTCTATTTTTACTTTCAGAATTTCCTGAAGCTGTCCGTAAATGGTCTGTTTTTCGGTAACGTATCCTTCAAATGTCCTGTTAATTACGAGATTCCGTATATACTCTATACAATCCTCTTCCGTAACCTCGTCCATCTCGGCTCTTAAAACTTCGGTAATTTTTATGTACAGAGTTTTACCCAAACTAACTAAATACTCTTTAGGGTCTAGATTGATACCTTTCCTTTTAAGGAAATCCTTAAGTTTCTGAAAATAGAATTTCTCCCAGTCAGATACTTCCTTCGGACTACACTCCCTTATCCAGGCAGAAACGGGACCTACCCTGTTCTTCTTAGTTAAACCCCATCTTCCGTTAGCTATATTTAGTATCCATTCCTTAGCCATTTTATTTACCTCCAGATTTTATTTTGATAAAATTCTTTTTATATCTAAAATCTATTTCTTCTACATCCGCAAAACCCATTTTAATCATTTCCTTGTTTATGAAAATCTTATTTTTCAGAAACACATAAGCTGGAATCTCTCCATTTTCTGGTTTAAATTTTGGATCAAACTTAAGAAACACCTGCTTACCCTTTACATATTCTTCTAAGTATTTTTTAGCTTCTTCGGATTTGCTTTTTGCAACTTTAATTCCCAATAATCTAACTACCAACCCAGTATCCAATTCCAATTTTTCTGGAGAAAGTATTTTTTTCACCTTATACAATCTTTCGTTCTCGAAATGGAATTTTTTCGGAGAAATTAACGGTTTAGCATCTTTAATATTCGGTATGTATTCCGTGACTTCTTCAATTTTTACAGGCTCTTTTCTTTTGATTATATCTATCTGAACCTTTTTAGTCAGTGTTAAAAGGGTGTTATTGTATCCTATTTTCTTTTTTATAACGGGTAGGAATCTTTCGTTTATCTCGTATCCTACCGAATTTCTATCTAAATTAATAGCAGCTTTAACCGTCGTTCCGCTTCCCAAAAAAGGATCTAAAACAGTACTCCCCACAAAAGTGAACATTTTTATCAATCTCTTCGGTAGCTCTTCTGGAAACATAGCTTCATGATCTATTTGCCTTTCTCCTGGAAAATTCCAGTGACCAGAGAAATATTCTTTCCATTCTTCTTTCGTAAGCTTGGATTTTTCTTTTATCTCTTTAGAAGGAGGTTTTCTTCTACCAGGTTTTTTAAAAATCAAAATAAATTCATAGTCTATCTCGATCATTCCGTTCGGTGGAAAGGGATAGGAACCCATAACCGTTGCTCCGCCTGTTGTGTGCATTGTTGTCTTCTTCTGCCATATTATCGAACCCATATAATCGAAACCGATTTTTTCGCATTGAGTTATGAATTCTGAATGAAGCGGTGCGATCTTGTACCTTCCGTAGATTATGCTCCTCAAAAACTGATCACCTATATTTATACATAATCTTGTACCTGGCTTAAGAACCCGAAAACATTCCTTCCATACTAAGTACAGACTTTTCAAATATTCGTGGAGGGACTGGCCGTAACCTATCTGACCTTCCACACCGTAGTCCTTTATATGCCAGTAAGGCGGTGAAGTTACGACTAAATCAACACTGTTATCTGGTAATTCTACCATTTTGCGGCTATCCCCTATAATTATCTTAGCGAAAATCATTTTCACACCTTCTCATTTTTTGAAAAAGCATCTTTCTTCCACCAGATCCAAACACCTTTTCCGGGACCCACAAACTTACCCTTTATCAAACCTTCGGCCCTCAACATGGTTAATCTGTAAAATAATTTAGTTCTCGTAACATCCTTCAAACTCTTTTTAACAAATTCCTCTACCTCTTTAGTTTCAAGAGGTTCTTCAGCGTTGTTAATTACCTTCAAAACTGCTTTCGATATTTCATCGTTCATTTTACCACCATAATAATGTATTGGTTAATCTATTTATAAATTTACCTATTCAGAAATATATACATTCAACTATAGAAACATTTATAAATAAATACATCTATATATTAATCGGTGAATGTATAGGTAAATATAAGATAACCCAGAGGGCTTGGGTTAAGGCGGAACCCTCTGGGTGTGGAGATGGTCCCGATGGAAGCCCACATCCCCACAAATAGAGATAGGGAAGGTAGAAAATATAAATCTTTTGAAGGGGTTAGAGATAAATCTGGTAAGTTTAGGAAGAGTGAAGAAACTAAGGTTGTATGTAGGTTCTGCGGTTCTTCTAACGTTGTTAAGTTCGGATATAATATAACAAAAGAAGGTAAGAAGCAGAGGTATAAGTGTAAGGATTGTAATGCCAAATTTACTCCTACAAGCAAATTGGTTAAGCCGATTAAGTTCAATTTGAATCATAAGGATGTGGAACAGGTTAAAACGAAAGAGTTAAGGAAATTGTGTAAACTTATTAAGGAAGCGATTTATCCTTATCTTGATTTCAAACTTCACTATACAGCAAAATATGACACGAATAAGTTTCTGGATTTGTTGACTCACGTAGCCATGAATCACGATTTTACCGAGAACGGTTCAAAAACCTTCAGGTTTGTTATGAAAGAAAATACTCCTTCTGCCGATACTCTGCTTTACCATATAAAGAAGTTTAGTGTTGAGGAATTGAAGAAATCCTTTATGAAAGCTTTTGAGGAGATTTTCAGAATAGCTAAGAAAAATAATGTTTTCAAGAAGAAAAAGTTAGATGTTGCTGTTGATCTACACGATTGGCTTTACTACGGAGATAAGAACGATTTAATGGTTTGCGAAACAAAGCCACAAAAAGGAACAATGCATTGTTTCAGATTCGCTACAATAAACATCGTTGAAGGTGGAAGAAGGTTTACCTTGTTGGCTGTTCCTATGAGTGTGTTTTCCCAAAAACACGAAGTTTTGGATGAATTATTAAGCTATGCTAAAAAGAAAATTAACATCAACAATGTTTATGTTGATAGGGGTTTCTTCAATGTTAAGTGTATTCAGGTTCTGCAGAAGCATAAGGTAAAGTGGCTAATGCCGGCTGTTCAGAATACAGCAATTAAGAAGTTAATGAAGGAATACAATGCTCCTAAGATTTTAGAGTATACTATGGGTAGAAAGAATTTCGATCAGGCTAAGTTCAAGTTGGTTATAGTCAATGATGAGAGTGAAGTTAAGAGAGTGTTTGCTACGAATCTTAATGTAAGAGAAGCAAATGCTCGATATCTGTTTGATTTGTACGGAAAAAGATGGGGAATAGAAACCTCCTATAGAGTTAAGCAGGATTTCAAGGCAAGAACAACATCAAAGAGGTATGTTGTTAGGTTCTTCTATTTTATGTTTTCAGCTTGCCTTTACAATCTATGGATATTAGCTAATATTTTGGTTGGTTTGGCGGTACTGAAATTTATTCCAAAAGAACCTTTCATAACTGCTAAGATGTTCGGTGTGATGCTTTATACTATTTGTTCTTTCTTGGATCCTGGTGGTGGATAGTTATTTATTTTCCTAAATTTTGAATGATTTGGTTAGCGATAAGTAGAGGTATCTCTCCAATTTTTCTCAATTCAGCCGTAAATCTAAAAGTTGAAAGATTAAATTTTCCAATTTATCAACCAATTTCATGAAATTTTTAATCAATCTTTGAGTTCTGAGAACCATTAGATTTATCAACTTTCGGATCTACTGTTACAAGAAAAACATATAAATACTATACATTTTTAAAGTATGTCCAAAAATTTGCAAATTTTAAAATTTTTAAAGATTAAAACTAAATTTCAATACCTTCCTTTACAGCCTCGCTTACTATGTTAACACCTTTTTTTAATTTTTCAAATTCTTCTGGCGTATAGCATAAAAAATCTACTGGAATATTTAAGTTCCATTTAAGCCAAAGACCTTTAAATCTTTCATGGAATTTCTTTCCGCGAAAATTTTTACTCACAAGAATTAAGTCTATATCGCTATTTTCGCCAAATTCACCTCGAGCAAAACTGCCAAAAACTATTATTTTTTCAGCATCGATTCTTTTTTTGAAGTTTTTTATTTCTTCTATTATTTTTTCAGCATCGATTCTACCCATTTTATCACCTTTTTTGCATTTTCTACAGCATTTTCAGCAATATCTTTTGTATAAACAACATCTATAACGTATCTCGTTTCTATATAATGCGGATTTAAAGAATCAAAGCCTCTAAAATTTCAAAAGGAGCGTTCAAAGTTTTACCTAATTCTACCAAATCGTGAATTTTCCAGAGTTTTTTGAATTTTAAAATATAAAGCGCTTTAAGTGCTTTTTCTGCTGCTTGATGTGAAAGAAATGCCGCAACCTCAAATCTATTATTAATAAAATTAAATTCAGCATCATCCAAATCTTTTTTTGCTTTTTCAATCCATTTTTTAACCTCTTCCATATGAATATTTCATTTCAATAGAAATTTAAACATTAAAATACAAGCATAAAATTATGAAACTGCGCTATCTCGGGCACGCTGCATTTGAAATAAAAACACAGGAAAAAACAATTCTCATAGACCCGTTTCTGAAAAACAATCCAAAAGCCTGCGCAAAGCCAGAGGATTTTGAAAAAGTTGATTTGATTTTCGTAACTCATGCACATGCAGATCATTTAGGTGATGCGCCGCAAATTGCAAAGCGTGCACGCGCGAAGATAATTGCTATGTACGATATTGCACAATGGTTAACTGAAAATTTTGGCGTAGAAACAATAGGAATGAATTATGGCTCCGCTAATATAGAAGGGTTGCAGGTTATAATGGTTCCTGCTTGGCATAGTTCTAGTTTCGAAGGAAAAACTATTGGAAATGCGTGTGGTTTTATAATAAGCACCGAAGGAAAAAGAATATACCATGCTGGAGATACCTGTGTTTTTTCGGATATGAAATTGTTTTCAGATCTTTACAGAATAGATGTTGCTCTCTTGCCAATAGGTGGGTATTTTGTAATGGATGTTGAGCAATGCCTAAAAGCGGTTGAACTAATAAGGCCAAAAGTTGTTATTCCGATGCACTACAATACTTGGCCTTTAATCCAAGCAAATGCACAGGAATTTAAGGAAAAAGCTGAAAAGCTTGGAGTTAAGGTTGCCTTACTTGAGCCTGAAGAAGAGATTGAGGTATAGAGTTTAGGATGCTGTCTGGATAGCATTGTTCTAATGTCTATGTCCTGATAAGTATCGAAATTTTTTATGTAAAAAGAATTAAGCGTGAAATCGCTTTTCCTCGATATGGCAACGGTATCTCATATCTTTTGCTCCGTGTGACATAAGCGTTAAAAGTTTTAAAAATAAATTAATCGCGAGATGCATTTCCCGTGCACATCTTGAGCGCACCGAGTTTCGGCTATTACAGCACGCTTTCCCGCTTATTTCCTTGTTATCTTGACAACCAAGTTTAGAGAAGTTATAAATTTCTGCTTTGAAGTATTGAAATTATGAATCTACTTTTTATAGGCCCTGCGGGGAGCGGTAAAACAACGCTTGTCTGGAAGTTTGGAAACTATTTAGAAAAACAAGGTTATGAAGTTTTTAGAATGAATTTGGACTGTGCTGCTGAAAATTTGCCATATAAACCTGAGTGGGATATTAGAAAATATTTTACTTTATCCGAGATTATGAAGAAATATCATCTAGGACCAAACGGAGCGCTTATGAAAAGTGTTGAACTTATTTACAGAAAGAAGGGCGAAATTCGTAGATTCTGTCGAAATAAGGAATTTGTGCTGATCGATACACCTGGTCAACTTGAATTAATGATTTTTCACCCGAAAAAGATTTCCGAAATATTAAAAGGGCAGAGAAGCGTAACGATATTTCTTATGCCGTCTGACTTAATAAAAACTGAAAGGGATTATTATTTTTTAAGATTTCTGGATTTGTCAATAAAATATAGATTGCAAATGCCTTGCATATACGCGATCTCGAAGGCTGATTTAATTAAGAAGAGGTTTAAACTTAGAAAAGTTAGCGACGATCTTTCATCTTCTCTCTACGGAATCCTGAAAACAATTGAAGACTCGCAACGCTTGGTATACGTTTCTCGTTACGGAAAAGGGTTCTATGATCTTTATTCTTTAATACGAGAAGTGTTCTGTGTATGTGGTGATTTATCATGATTTTGATACTGTCCGGATAATCTCGAATTACGCGATAAAGCACATGTACTCGGCAAGACCCGGGAAATATCGAAGTATTTCCGTGTAAAAGTTCATGTTCTATAGTTAATTCTTTTGTGAATCGCGAGAAACGCTTATCCGGACACGACCATGATTTTACTAAAAAATTTTATAAGTATTTCTGAGTGAATTATTCTTCATGTCTGTATCTGTTGATAGAGCGGTTATCGCAAAATATAGTAAAGGCGGTGAACATTTTGAAATTTTGGTCGACCCGGAAAAAGCAATAGATTTGAAAAGTGGTAAGAATATTCCTTTAGAAGAAATTCTCGCAATAGAAGAGATTTTTGAAGATGCGAAAAAGGGCTTAAGAGCAGGGAAAGATATGCTCAAAAAGGTTTTTGGAACTGAAGACACACGAGAGATAGCAAAAGTTATTATAACGCACGGTGAAGTTCAGATAACGACCGAGCAAAGAAGAAAAATGATGGAAGAGAAAAAAAGGCAGATAGCAACTATAATCTCTCGAGAATCTATCAATCCGCAAACGAATGCACCGCACACAGTGGAAAGAATTTTGAATGCAATGGAAATTGCTAAGGTGTCTATCGACCTTTATAAATCAGCAGAAGAACAGGTTAAAGAGGTACTAACTTCGATACAGAGAGTAATTCCTATAAAACTTGAAAAAGTAGAATTAAAGATAAAAGTTCCTTGTAGTTACGCTGGAAAATGTTACGGAATTATAAAAAATTTAGGAAAGATAAAAAGGGAAGAATGGTTAGCGGATGGCTCACTCTTTTGCATTATAGAAATACCGCCTGGCTTGCAAACAGATTTATTTGATAAATTAAATAAAATCACCAGCGGAGATATAATAATAGAAGAAAAGGGTGATTGAATGAGTGAAATATTTGTAAAGGATAGAGAATTAGTAATGCCCGGAGATGTACTTGCAAAGAGTATAGACATATTACCTGGAAATGGAACTTATAGAGACGGAGAAGAGATAATCTCAAAGGTTATAGGACTCGTTAAACTAAAAGAAAGATTTATTTCAGTAATTCCTCTCTCCGGCAAGTATATACCAAAACCAGGAGATAGGGTAATAGGAGTAATAGAAGATGTACAGCCTACATTTTGGAACGTAAATATAAATTCTCCTTACTTGGGATTGCTTCTCTTAGGTGAAGCAGTACGTGAATATGTAGATGTGACAAAGACAGACATATCCAAGTACTACGATATAGGAGAAATCATATATGCAAAGGTTTTACACGTTTCACGCTCAGGAGTAGTAAGCCTTTCTATGAACGATCCCAAGGCAAAGAAATTGAGAGGCGGTAAACTCGTAAGGATAACGCCTTATAAAGTTCCTAGAGTAATAGGAAGGGAAGGATCTATGATAGAGTTGATAAAGGAAAAAACTAATTGTAACATAATAGTAGGTCAGAATGGAGTAATATGGATAAAAGGTATGAATGAAGGCCTTGCAACAAGGGCTATACTACTTATAGAAAAAGAAAGTCATATAACAGGCCTTACTCAAAAGGTATCAAAACTTTTAGAGGAAGGTGATAAAAAATGAAAAAGGGTAAACCAGAAAGATTGATTATAGATGGTAAGAGATTAGATGGTCGTGATTTAGAAGAGTTCAGAGAAATGGAAGCAAAAATTAAGGTTATAAAGAGCGCCGATGGCTCTGCAATGTTTAGATTCGGAAATACAATCGCTATTGCTGCTGTATACGGTCCGAGACCAATGTTTCCTAAGCACTTGCAAAATCCTGAAAGGGCTGTTATTAATCTAAGATATAATATGGTTCCGTTCTCTACAGAAGATAGAGTAAGACCCGGCGTATCGCGAAGGTCCATAGAAATTTCAAAAATACTCAAAGAAGCGATTGCTGAGACTGTATTCACAGAAGAGTTTCCGAGAACTGTTATAGACATTTATATCGAAATGATCCAGGCAGATGGTACAACAAGGTGTGCAGCGCTTAACGCTGCTTCTCTTGCACTTGCGGATGCGGGCGTACCAATGAAGGATCTGATAGCAGCATGTTCTGCCGGAAAGGTAGACGGACACATAGTTCTCGATGTAAACGGCAAGGAAGATAATTATGGAGAAGTTGACATGCCTGTGGCAATGATACCGCGCGAGAATAAAGTAGTTCTCCTTCAAATGGATGGGTTATTAACTAAAGAGGAATTTGAAAAATGTTTACAATTAGCGAAAAAAGGATGTATGCAAGTGTATAAACTGCAGAAAGAATGTATAAAAAACACTTATAAACAGATAGCAGAAGGTGATGAGAATGTTTAAACCGGAAATGGAATATGTAAGAAAATTGATTGAAGAAGACTCGAGAATAGACGGAAGAAAATTGGATGAAATGAGAAAAATAGAGATACAGACTGGTATTTATCCAAAAGCAGAAGGTTCTGCCCTGGTAAAACTAGGTGAAACACTTGTCGCTGTAGGCGTTAAAATGGGTGTTAAAGAACCGTTTCCTGATACGCCTGATGAAGGTATTTTAATCGTGAATGCTGAATTTCCGCCAATAGCATCGCCAGAATTCGAGCCAGGGCCACCGGGCGAGGAGACAATAGAATTAGCAAGAGTTGTAGATCGCGGTATAAGGGAAAGTGGCTGTATAGATTTTGAAAAATTATGTATAAAAAGCGGTGAAAAGGTTTGGACAGTTTTCGTTGACATACATGTGTTAAATAACGATGGTGACTTAATAACCGCTTCTGGAATAGGTGCGATAGCGGCCTTGCTTAATGCGAAAATTCCGAAGTATAATGAAGAAACCGATGAAATAGATTATAGCCAACGTACAGAAAGTTTACCGGTATCGAAAATTCCTGTTCCAATAACTGTTGCGAAGATAAACGGTAAGTTAATCCTTGACCCATGTAAAGAAGAGGAGGAAGCGATGGATGCGAGAATAACTATAACAACTATTGAAGATACTATATGCGCCATTCAAAAAGGTCACGGCGGCTATTTCACAGAAGATGAACTTAAAAGAATAGTGGATATTGCTATGGAAAAGGGTAAAGAAATAAGAGAATTGATTCGAAGCAAAGTTTAAATATATTCCTGAAAAAAGGAAATTGGGCGATATAAATGGCGAGGACAAAGAAAGTAGGTTCTACGGGAAGATTCGGACCAAGATATGGAACAAGAACAAAAAAGGTTATAAGGGTTATTGAAAAAGAAAGTAAGAAAAGGCATACATGCCCAAAATGCGAGAGAAACACGCTTAAAAGAAAATCTGCCGGTATATGGATATGTAAAAAATGCGGCGCCAAAATTGCAGGCGGTGCGTATTTACCCAGATCGTCTGCCGAAAAAATGCTTAAACAAACACTGGAGGTGTAAGAATTGTATAAATGTCTTGAATGTGGTAAGGAAATAGACGCAGAAACTGTGGAAAAGAGAATAAGATGTCCCTATTGCGGATATAGAATTCTTATGAAGGCTAGACCAAAGGTTGTGAAAAAAGTGGTGGTTTAAAACATTTTCTACTTTTTAATTTTTGGTGATATAATGTACCGTGCATTTATAGAAATACCGTGTGAAGATGTAGAGATTATAAAAAAGGTGTTAGAGCCGGAAGCGAAAGGTGATGAGTTTAAAGGTGTTATAGAAGAAGGGGACGGTAAAATAATCATTAAAATAGAAGCGAAGCGATTATCAATGCTGCAAGCGGGTATAAATTCTTATTTAAGATTGATTAAAACTATTTATTTTAATGAATCTAATAAGTAAAGTGGTGATATAAATGAATGTAATCGGCTTTTCGATCAAGGAAATTTTAGCAACAAGAGATGAAAAAATAGAAGGTAGGTTAAATATAAACAACAACGTTAAAATAAAAGATGTAACCGAAGATGAGATACCATCGCTAAAAAAGAAGTGCTTAGTTGTTAAATACGAATATAAAACTGAATACTCCGTACAAAGAAAAAAAGTTGCTGAAATAAAGATAATAGGAAGTCTTTTACTCTTAGGTAAAAATCATAAAAAAATTCTGGAAGAATGGAAAAAGAAAAAAACTCTTCCAGATAACGTAAATCTGATTGTAATAAATTCTGTTTTGAGAAGAGGTATTCTAAAAGCGATGCAGATTTCCGAAGATTTGCAATTATTGCCACCGATTCCACTTCCTGTTGCAAGACCTCTTAAAAAAGAAGATAACACGAAATATATAGGTTGATAGTGAGAGAAAGTGAAAAATAAATAAAAAATTAAAAGAAAGTGGTATTAACTGAGTTGAAGTTTTAACTTCGTTCCACATCTGCATTTATTGTTTCTGGCTTTTACATAAGACGTGTATGAATACTCCTTTCCGCAATGCGGACATTTCCACACAAGAATTTTCCAATTTTTAGCCATACCAGGTGCCACCCCCAAATTAAAAGTAACTCCTATATTAATTGCATTTCCAGTATATAAAGTTTTCGTTATAAGGGGCGGGAGACCGTTCGAATAAGCCTCACCTCCTCATAACATTCCAGTAAAACATAATATGCTTGCGCCACAAATCAAGCAAATACAAAACCCTCTTAAACCATAAATTCTTATCCAACAGTTTAATCTGCTTCTTAAAATTAACACATAAACAATGATTAAATTTCATGGTAAAGAACTTAAACGCTCTAAATACCTGCTCCGCATACTTTCTCTCTCCAAAACTTACATGCTTCCATCTTATGTCTAATCTCTCACAAACTTGTTTATAACAAGGTATTTTATCTGTTATTATCTCCACATCTCTTTTATCAACACAGAATTTCAGAACATGTTTAACAAAATCAAGGGCGGTTAGATAGCTCTTATCCCACGAAAACAGGTCTTTTTGAAATCAAACGCGGAAGCGGAAGCGGTTTATACGGATATCCTTCAACTTCTTTTCTAATCACTTCGCTTAATTCTTCAACGCTCATTTCCGAAATCTCACCGGTTCTCCTGCTCCTTACCGAAAGTTTTCCGCTTTCCTTTTCCCTCTCACCGAAAACCACAATGTACGGAATCCATTCCTTTTCTGCATCTCTTATTTTTCTCTGTATACTCTCGCTGCGATCATCTATATCAACCCTTATGTTATTTTTACTGAGTTTTTCTGCAACCTTTTCACAATCTTCTACAATAGAGTCATTCACAGGGCATAGTCTAACTTGAACAGGGCTAAGCCACAATGGAAGCGTAGGATTCTTTTCTCTCAGTACAGTGTCGAATATAGTATAAATGTATCTTTCTATAGTCCCTATTATTGCGGTGTGGAGTATAACCGGATATTTTTGCTCGTTTTCCTTATCCACATACTTTATTCCAAATCTTTTTGCATTGCCTATATCTATTTGAACAGTTCCTATCTCTCTTGGTCTTTTCATTTTGTCTATTATATGATACTCGATATTCAAAGTCCAATAATAGTTTATACCTTCCGGATAAAAGCAAATCAGCACCGGCTTGCCTTCGTAGCGAACAAGATCAAGTAAGAATTCCTTATGATTCTCGAAAAATTCTCTCGAAGTTATATTGTAAAGCGAAACATAGTCTCTCCCCAATTTTCTCATTTCTTCGTAAATTTTCTCGTGAAGTTTGAAAAACCATTTTTTACCTTCTTCAATATCCCTGCAAACTACATGCAAATCTGGCATATGCAATTTTCGAGTTCTGAAACACAATAAAAGTTCTCCGGACTGCTCGAATCTGTATGCGTCTGCAACCTCAAACGCTCCGAAAGGTAGATGCTTATATGAAATAGTCCAGTCTTTTAGAATGGAAAACTGCTGGTGACAGGCAGCATATCTCAAAACTAACTTTCTCTTTCCAGTATCGATAGTATATAATCTATCGCCAAATAGTTCAGCGTGCTCTCTTACAGGTTTTTCTGCTAAGTTGAACATATTGGTTCCGCGAACCGTGTATATAGGAATTCCCAAACTGTATGCGAGATTTCTTGAATACTCTGCCACTAGTTCGAAAATAAGATTTGCCATTGGTCCAAAGTGCATATGCCCGAGATCGCTCATCTGCTCCCAATCAAAACCGAATTTTTTAATATATTTTATATATTCAGGCTCTTCTCTTATTTCTTCGCCTTTTCCGAAAACCTCCTTCTCAACCAAAATCTTAAAATCTTCTTCGCCCTTTTTGAATTCATATTCCTCTGGTTTAATTAAATCGCCTTCTGGTGTAAGTATAAAGTAAGATTTTTCTATTTTTTTCTGAGAGAACTCTTCCAGTTTTATTCTTCTCGAAAGCTCTGCCAGTGGATGGCCTTTGCATTTTATCGTAAATGCCTTATACCAACCGAAAGGAGCGCGGTACACGCTGTAACTTTTACCAACTTCTTTCTCCAATTCCTTTAAAATTTTTAGTGCCCTCTCCGGAGAAGCGGGAGTTGAAGTAAGATGCACAAAAGGGTATATTACAACTTTATTCGTATTAACTTGTTCCGCTATTTCCTTTATTTCTTCAAGCGCCTTTTCCTTCACACCTATTTCATCGCTTTCCTCAACAGCCGTAAAAACAACCAAACAATCTTCTATTTTTTTCTTCGCTTTTTCTATTTCCTCAGCGTTATCGATAGCCTTTTCCTTTGGTTCTATTTCAATATAATCGCTATGTATACATAGAATCTTCATAAAATTTCACCTCCTTATTTTTGGAGCTTAGAGAAACAGATTCCGAAATCTTCCCAGGAAGCAAAATCAAACTGTTTGGTGTAACATCACCACAGACACCTAAATGTTATTTAAATTAATATATTTATAAAACTTTTCTTTTAAAACTCTACTTATGAAAAAAACTTTTATGTTTTTATTGATAATTTCAATTTTATTAATATCTGGGTGTACGACACAAGAAAAATATACTATTATTTTCAACGGTGTTGAACTTCATTTCAGAGGAGATCTTAATCGAGCGGTAGAAGTCCCTGTATTTCCTCATGAAAAATTAATACCGAAAATGGTACTAAATAAAGAGATTGAAAAAATTACTATTGCTATACCAAATACTACAAGCGCGGGATATTACGCTGTTGCAGGATACGAAATTGCTTTTAAGTTAACATTTATATATAATTCTATTTACTCTCCCTTTTCAAATCCTGAGATATTAGAAAAGGGGAACTATACATGTCTGTATTATAAAGATTTTAATAAGAGAGTTTGTATAGGAAAGTTTATTTTTAATGATGAGAAAGAAATTAAAAGAACACAAGATAATGAAATTGTATTGGCACTTCTCGGAGAAGGTTTTGCGAATTCTACGGAGATAATACTAAATCCAGAAGATGGTATTATATTTATAAAAGGAAAAAGTTTTTCTCTTGAAGATAGAAACTACACCGACCTAGATTTAGCAACCGATAAATTTCTTTTAGTTCTTTTTGAGTATCTTTCTGATAGAAGAATTTAAAAGTTTATAAGGATTCTCAAAACGCGAAACAATTTTTTTTACACGTTGTTTATTTGATTCGTGATTTTCAATAAGTTTACGTGCAATGATTGTTGCCTTAGTAGGATTTTTCTCATGATACATTAATCCTAGTTTTATAAGAAATCTATCAACACTTGGTAAAGGATCTGGGCAAACTGAAAGGACAGAAGCGCCTGCTATAGCAGCCTCTCTATTCATGGTAGAACCCGCGCTTATTACAAGAGAAGTATAGAAATAAGTACTAAGTGCGTCTATCGGTTTTTCCGGAATAATCGCGTTAAGTTTCTTAAATTCTTTAATATCAAAATTATTTCTAGGTATTCCGATTATTTTTACATCCATTTTTTCTTTGATATTTTTAAGAACTTCAAAGATATACGATTTTTTAATATTATGGGAAGAAAATCTTGGTTCCGAACGGGCTAGAATAAGAGTATCATTTCTATTTATCCCAAGATCTTTCAATACATTTTTCTTCTTAAAACCAAAATAATGTGCGACTTCACAAACACCGTAGAATTGTTTTATTTCCTTTGCGCCGAATTTTTCAAGAATTTTTCTTGGTGTAGCCTTTGGAGAAATAACGATATCCACTAGAGGTACAGATAATCTCATCGGAGCGTCGGCTGTCTCATGATCTACAACAAGTATAGAAGGATATCCCAAACCCATAGATACTCTTGGAAGTTCAACGGAATGTTTTGCGATACATATATCAGGATCAAATTTCTTAACGATTTTAGAAAGATTCTTTATTCTTTCACAACTTTTAGTAAGTTTTTCTTCGAGTGTTTTTCCATGATTACCTATACATAAAAATTCAAAATCAAGACTTTTTAATAATTCATTAAGTTTATAAAATTTTCTACATGTAATCAATACCTCATTCCCTTTTCTTTTTGCTCTTCGAATAAATTCTCTGAAAAACATTGCATGTGGCATACTTGTCAAGTCTATCCATATTCTCATATTCTCACCAACAGTACAATTATCGCTATGATAACTTCTGAAAACAACAAGTATTTTACAAGCCTCTTTTCATCTAAAGTAAATGTTTTCATAAAAACTTTTGATATAGATAAATACCCATTTCCTGGAATAAGCGTACCATTTTTACTTACTCTGCTTTTCGGTTTTTCTGAACTACTGAAATACCCTGCGGTAATACCTTTAAGCAAAGCATCTGCAAAATGTAATGAAAGTAAAGGAAGAACGAGGGCGTAGATACCTGTAAATATTGTTAAACCTAAAAGTAAACCTCCTATCCCAAGAGTACCACAATCTCCAGGAAATATCTTAGCGGGATATTTATTATGAAGGAAAAACGCAAAAAGCACGAGCACGCATAAAACGGTAAATAAAGCATAAATTTCCAATCCTTTTATAAAAAAGTATACAGTTATTGTACCGAGAATAATTATGGAACTTCCGACTTCAAGACCATTAAAACCTGCGAGTATATTAATAGAATTTCCTATTATCACTGAAAAAAACACGAGGAGTAAAAAAAGTGAAAATGAAAAATTAGAAGCGGTAAGAAAATAAAGTCCGGAAACTATACATGCTATCAAGATTGAGAAAAAAAGCTTTTTCCATTTTCCTAAAGTGATTAAATCATCTATTATACCATAACCAAAAAAAAGTGCTACAGAAATCCCTATGAGTAAAAAAACCGTTTCTGAATATAGATACCAGAAAATAAGCGAAATTAATAAAATAAAGGGTATAAATATCATTCCTCCCATTTCAGGAAGCCATGGTTTATCCTGTTTATGGATATCTCTTCCCTTAATACTTTTTTCTTTCAACTTTTTCCCTATTCTCGGAGTTAAAAGATATATAATACTAAATAAGATTATTCCGAGGACTAAAGTATACAACATGTTTTTTATTTAGGGTTGTTAGCTGTCTCTTATACACATC
>WAOA01000036.1 GCA_015521535.1 Candidatus Aenigmatarchaeota archaeon
CAGTACCTATAACAACATTCTCTCCGAATAAGAACGGGAGAAGAAACCTGAAAATGAATTGACCGAGGCAGGCTTTTCTAGCGCTATAATCGCAGCATGCGAGCTTTTGTTCGCCTAAGGCGGCTTTATCTTAAATTCGCGGTTATCCGGACAACGCATGGCGAATATCAAAAAAATTATAATCTTTGTAAAAAATTTAAAATTATGGAAGTGAAGTTTTTTCCGCATCCAGCGGATATAGAGTTCGAGGTTTACGGAGAAAGCGTAGAAGAAGTTTTTGAAAACGCCGCAAAAGTAGTGTGCGATGTTATAACGCCTTTAAAGGGTGTTGAACCAAAGGAAGAAGTGGAAATAAGTGCTGAAAGCGAGGATATAGAGTCGCTGTTATACGATTTTCTTGAAAAAATACTTGTTCTTCACGATTCGGAAAATTTGGTTTTTTCCGATGTTAAAGTATTCGAAATAAAGAAAGATGGGAAATATTCTCTCAAAGGCGTTTTAAGAGGAGAAAAATATAATCCTGAAAAACACGAAAGCGGAACCGTTATAAAAGCAATTACTTATCATGCCATGAAAATAGGAAAAAAGAAAGTTAATGACAAAGAAGTGTGGTATGCACATGTTGTGGTTGATATTTGAGGAAAGTTACTTTAAATCTTTTTGAGTCAGAATTGTCATGAATTCAGGCGCTCTTATCCTGCCCTTTACGCTTTTCCCTACAATATATCTTACTCCGTTCTGAACCGCTTTCTCTACGAGTTTTTGCTCTATGTCACCATCGAGTATTATTACATCCGCTTTTGTTTCTCTTAAAGCATTAAACATTTCCTTAATCGGGACTTTACCTAATATGTTGAGTTCTTCATCGATAAAGCATGCTGCCCTTGTGCCGAGAATATCGTCGAATACGCTTTTGAAAATCTCTTTTCTTTCATTGTCAATGCTTTTTTTCTTCTTTTCGTATTTCTTTTCTTTTCCGTTTCCGTTTTTTTGAAATTCCTGTTTATATTGGTCTAAAGGAACTTTGTTTCTTAACGCTTTGAAAATCTCTTTTTTGCTTAATTCTTCTACTTCTTTGCCTTGAGGTGCGCGAGCAATAAAGTCTATGTCCGCTACGGAGAGTAATTCTTTTAATATCAAGTCGCCTCCTCTATCACCGTCGAGAAATACAGTAGTAATTTTTCTTTTTGAAAGATCTATAATCGCTTCGGGTATACTGGTTCCTTCTATTGCTATAACATTTTTTATTCCGTGACGCAATAAGTTAACAACATCCGCCCTTCCTTCCACGATTATAATGGAGTCGTAGTTCTCTATATTAGGTCCTGAAGGAAGTCCTTTGAATTCTGATATCTCAGAAGAGCGGATAGCCTCTTTAAGTTGTTCGGATATTTCTTCTATTTCCGTGCCGTAATCATATAAAGTTCTTAGCAATTCTTTTGCCCTTTCTACCACATACTTCCTTTTTTCACTTCTCACATCTTCTATTCTTTCTATGCGCACCTTAGCGTTGCACGGTCCAATACGCTCTATGGTTTCACAGCACGCCGCGACCAAAGCAGTTTCTGAAGAGTCCAGGGAAGAAGGTATGATAATAAGTCCGGAAGACTTTCCGTTTTTACTGTTTATTTTTACATCTATTCTTCCTATTCTTCCTGTTCTCTGTAATTCGCGTAAATCCATATCGGGACCGAGCAGACCTTCTGTTTGCCCGAATATAGCGCCTATTACGTCCGGCTTTTCCACGTAGCCGTCTGCTTCGAATCTCGCGTAGATCGTGTATTTTACAGTGGATTGTGCAAGTTTTGCCATAAGCATACCACCTCGTTACTATTTTTTTCAATCCCTCAACTGTTTTAATTTTATTTTTAATGAAGAGTTTACGCAATTTATTCCTCGCTATTCTATCGCTTCTTCCGAGAAAGAGCCCCAATTTTTTTGCCAGTTCTTCACCCTTTTTATCAAAATCCGTGAGTATGATTACTCTTTCTTCTTCACACATAGATGCGCATTCATCCAAACTTTTACCAGTGAGCGTAAGTATTTTTTTGAATCCCAGTAATGTGAGCACAGCCTTATCTTTTTTTCCTTCCACAATTACTGTTCGCGAAGTTAAAGTACAGAGATATTCCAAGAGCTCTTTCTCTTCATCAGTAAGCATGATTTTCATAAGCATTTACCCGCCCTGTAACATCGCTTCTCATTTTTTCGAAGCGACTGACCGCGGGCGGGCTAAAATCATTTTCTTCTTTAGGTTTTTAAATCTTTCTCCCGGGTAAAGGAGATCGTCCGAATAAGAACGGGAGAAGAAACCTGAAAATGAATTGACCGAGGCAGGCTTTTCTAGCGCTATAATCGCAGCATGCGAGCTTTTGTTCGCCTAAGGCGGCTTTATCTTAAATTCGCGGTTATCCGG
>WAOA01000037.1 GCA_015521535.1 Candidatus Aenigmatarchaeota archaeon
AATCCACATAATCACGCCGACTATAACTATAGCGATTATTATCTCGAGAAGAATGTGTAAAGGCAGACTTATTAGCCCTTTTTTATTTTTCATAAAGAGATAATATCACCAGAGATTATTAAAAAGTTATTGTTGGCTGGAAAGAGGGTGTGCGGAGAAAGTTATTACGGTGTAATATTTTTACACACGTGCCTTTTTAGAAAAGACTTGAGTATAAATTCAAAAACATTTGAGCGTTGTTATCGGTATAGCACATTAGTGTATTAATAAGATTTAAAATAAACCTAATATCTCTTGCTTATACTTTAAGAAATTATTTTATCGATATCGACATCTTGTAGTATTATTTTTCCAAAAACAGTGTAGTGTCATTTTTACATACTCTCCACCCTGTTAGACAAATTTTATTGCAAAAATTATCACCTTTCTTATATCCCAAAAATTCGTAAACTTTAATTGTGTTATTCCCTTTTCCGAATTCTTTCAGAAGTTTTACTTCGCTCGCGATGAGAGAAATGTTTACAGGGGAGTTCGGATAGTAAACTATGTATTTCACGCCCATTTCTTTTAAAGAGAATATAATTTCTTCCCGATTTGAGATATTAACAAAATTACATCCTCTGAAATGATATCTCTGTGTTGCTATTTCGCCTTTTTCAGTACTTCTTGATTCCCACATGATTACCGAAGAAAAAGGTAATTTATTATTCCCGCCTTCTCCGAAATAAGCAATGTTTCCTTCTCTCTGGAATAGTGCTGTAATCTCTTCATCTGGAAAATCACTGAGATGCGAAGCGGAAGTAAAGATGGTTATAAGGAAAAATAAAGAAACCAAACCTAATGCATGCTTTTCCTTATTTTTTAAAATTTTTCCGAAAGCGATAAAGCATGGGATTACGAAAAACGTTGAAAATCTAACCTCTTTATTAAGGATAAGTGTTAAACCTAAGTAGAAGGATAGGAAAAAAACAAGAAGTTCTTTCCACATAGTTTCTTTTCGTTTTATGTAAAATGCAAAAAGTAGTAGAAAGAATAAAAGAGGGGGGTAGATAATAGAAGGTTTTACTATGTACCAGATCCAAAGTTTCGGATTAAAATAACTTGTAGGTTCTCCCTGTGAGTATGCATATAAAAATCCCTGGTACTTGTTTATTTCTATACCGCCTATAGCAGAAAGGATAACCAAATACGGAAAAACGATTATAGAAAAACCTGTAAGCATTGATATTATTTTTTTCAAAGATTCCTTTCTAAGCAGCAGTATCGCTAAATAAATTAGAATAACTATTCCGCCCATTTGTTTCGAGAGAGTAGCGAGAGCGGAGACAATTCCAATAACAAAAAATCGCCAGAGATTGTTTTCTTTTGAAAATTTGAGAAAAAGATAAAAAGAAAGTAAAACGAAAAAGTAAACACACATATCCTGCAAAGCAAGAAAACTGTTGAAAAAAACATAGAAGTAAGAGAGAAAGGCCAAAGCACTAAGAATAGCGCCTTTTCTTGAGAAATTTTCTTTTGTAATTAAATAAACCAGAATTCCAGAGAGTAGGTAAAATATTATGCTAATACTTCTACCTATTAATTCATTTAGGGTAATGTTAAAAAACAACGCTACTATTAAATGATACAAAGGCGGATACACTATTTGTAATTTAGGATAATGTAAAAGATATTCTAAACCGTAATTCCATGCGTTTTCAAATGAAAGCCCTGTTTTAATAATATATGTAACCAAATCTCGGTAGAATACGCTTAAAAGCAGATGCGTCCCTTCATCCGGCAGTAGAGAAGAAGAAAGCGCGAAGTAAAGAGAAATAATAAAAAATAAACTTATCCCCAAAGCGAAGAATTTATCCTCTTTGTTCATAGAAACCATTTTTAAATCCCTGAAATATAAAATTTCCCTTATGATAGCAATTGTCGGAGCGGGCTTATCTGGCCTAATATGCGGAAAAATTCTCGCTGAGAATGGAGAAGATGTTGTAATATTTGAAGCAAAGCGCGATGTAGGTGGGTTGGCGAGATGCTTTGACTATGACAAATACAAATTACCTGTTTTTTATCATCACGTTTTTTCTCACGATCACATAACGCTAAACGTTATGCGAGAACTCGGGATTAAAGATTTTTACAAAAAACGAATTAAAATGGGGATAAGTTTTGAAAATAAAATTTACGAGATCTCTTGGATTAAGACACTTTTCTGGGATTTTCTCTCCTGGCAAGATAAATTAAAATTCGGTACACTTGCAATAAAAACAAAAATCAAAAAAGACTGGAAGAAACTTGAAGGGAAAAATGCAGAAGAGTGGCTAAGGAAAGAAGTAGGGAAAAATGTAATGAAAAAAATTTTCGCGCCACTTATGCGAGAAAAGTACGGGTTGAGTTTAAAAGAAATCTCAGCGAGCGAACTCGCGATGCGTTTGAAAGAAGGAGAAGCAACGGGAAAATTTCTTTATCCAAAGAAAGGACTTTATGAAATGCTTATGCGCCTAAAAAAAGAAATTGAAAAATATAACAGCGAAGTTAAGTGCTCGACACCGGTAACTAAAATTTCCTTAGGAAGTAAAGCGTGCATTGAATATAAAGAGAATGGAAGAAAGAAGAGAACGAAAGTTAAAACCGTTATCACTTCTGTTCCGATTCCGACTTTTTTGAAAATCACTAAAGGACTGCCAAAGAATTATAGAAAAAAATTAGAGAAAATAAAATACTGCTCAAGTATATGTGTTGATATTTTTTACTCTTCTCCTTTAAGCGATTTTTACTGGGTAAATGTTTTTGATAAAAGTTTCGGCGGCGTGATAGAGCACACAAATTTAGCAAATCTATATGATTTTAAATTCGCGTGGATATGGAAATACGCTCCTGGTAAGTTATGGAAGTTTAGCGATAAAGAAATAGCAAAACTTTTTATCTACGAGATTAAAGAAATTTTTCCTCAAGCTGAGATTTTCGATTATCGTGTGTTCCGTGATCCTTATGCCTCTCCTCTCTACGATAAAAACTACGCAAAATACATGCCAAGTATTAAAACACCTTTGAAAAATCTTTTATTCACAGGTGTTGCTACAACTTATCCTGAGATTCGCACCATGAATACAGCGCTTAAAGCGGGAATAAAAACAGCGAAGATTTTGCTTAAGGAGATGGAAAATGCGTAAGGTAGCGTTTGTAAAAATAGATTATGAAAAGGGAATAGAAGATGCTGTAAAAAAGGCTATGCAATTAGCGAAATGGGAAAAATATGTGAAAGGAAGAAAAATTTTTCTTAAAATCAACGCTATGGGAAATCAGTTAGTTCCTGGACTGAACACTTCGCCTTTTGTTTTAGAAAGTGTTATTAAAACGATTCGTGAAAAAAGAAAAAATGTAAAAATAATAATAGGCGACACCGACTTAGCCACGGTGAAACAATTTTACCTTAGTGTTAAACTTTGGGGTTATGATAAAATTGCAGAAAAATATAGATGCGAAATAGTTAATCTCTCTGAAGAAAAAACCGTGAAGAAAAAAATAAACGGAGAAATTTTTACTAACGTTGAGATACCGAAGATTTTAACAAAAGTAGATTCGATAGTAACACTACCCGTAATAAAAACACACGGTCTAACAAAAATCACGTGTTGTCTGAAAAATTCTTGGGGATTTTTGCCAAGATATAGGCATCAATACCATATGGTTGCAGATAAAGCGATAGGTGAAATGAACAAGGCTATAAAAGTAGATTTTGCTGTAGTAGACGGAAGTATTTGCATGCAAGGTAAAGGCCCGAGAACAGGAAAACCAAAGATTTGCAACGTTATATTAGCGGGTAATGATTTGGTGGCGCTTGATTTTGTAGTTGCGAAATTCATGGGATTTAAGCCAGAGGAAATAAAACATATTTTCCATGCGGAAAAACTGGGTATAGGCACAACTAAAAATGTTAAAATTCTTGGTGACAAATTTTTCTGTGCAAATTTCGAAAAGACAAAAGAAAATATAGTTTTCCGCGTGGAAAAAATAAGCAGAAAATTACCTATAGTTCGCGAATTATTTTTCAGAACAAAACTCTTTGATTTGATTTCTTTTATTGTTACACAGTATAACATGAAATGGTGGTATCTAACGACAGGTAAAAAAGCGCTGGAGGAAATTTTAGAACATGAGTTTTATGGGAATCTTTATAGGAATTTGTTGAAAAAAAGAGATAATAAAAATTAGTGAGTTATATCTGCTAATATACGTCCCACTCTCTCAGATAAGCATCTTTTGGGTATTCCCCGTAAGGATATTTCATCCATAATTTACCCCATTCACTTTGCATAAACTTCCATATTCTATATTTTCCAATCGTAGGATACCATATGTAATCGTGATACAGAGCAGATGCAAGAATAAAGAGTTTGAATAGAGGAGTATGAAACAAAAACTTATGAATTCTCTTGAAGCGCATAGTACCTTTTCTCAATAATTGGTCGAAGAAAATTATCGGGCTTTTTTTCACCTTGAAGTTAAAGTTCATTTTCATAACATCTTTTTTGTTCATGCCGACAATTTCTATTTGTTCTACATCCGCTATACCAAGTCCCAACTCGTGACATGTTTTGAGATAAGGTATTTTCATGGGATCAAAACCCATTATTTTTGCCGCTATGCTATCAACAGCAACAGGGTCTTGCGACGCGAGAATTAAATTGAGAATTCTCGGCTTCATCGTTCTCGGACCTGCTCCATCTCCTGCCACGGTACCATCGATTACATTCAGCATTCCTGAAAAAATCTCTTTCTGCAGAATAACTAAATCCACCATTATTTCGTGGATAAATTTATGTGCATGGTGCCTATATCTCGGAATAAGACCGCCGAATGCATTTTTTATAGCACCTGTCGTTATCGTGTGGCCGTGATTTTTTAGAGTTGGCAGATGAATAATATAACTACCTGGATAAATCTCGGGTATCAGAATTTTTTTAAAAATCTTCGGAAAAGCAAGCAATTCGCTTTTTGGTTTGTACTCTTTCCATTTGATATTTGGTAGTGGTTTAAATTCCGCGTTACACTTTTTCAAAATAGGAAGCCATTTGTTTTCATAAGCACCTTTCCAGGTATGCGTTACCACCGTTTGATCCTCGACTGCTATTAAATTTTTATATCCATGTTTTTTTAGACTTCTGAGCACTCCTTCTAATTGCCACGGTTCTGTAGAACAGGCAGGAAAATAAAGAGACCAAGAAAGGTTCAATTTTATAACAATTCTTTTTTTCTTATTCCTGAAAATCTTTCCAAGATTACAAAATTCCATTAATTTTTCATAATCCTTTAAAACGGTTTTAGGGGTTGTGGAAAGTACAGCGACAATACTCTTTTTTCTTTTTACCATAGGAAAATTATGAAGAAGAATGAGATATAAAAATTTCTTAATAAGAAAAATATTTCATGAAAAACACAAATAAAATAAAAGATTTCCTCATACTAATGCGCCCGAAACAATGGTTCAAATCTTTTTACATAGTATTCGGCGCACTACCGGCGATTTTTCTTATGCCGGTAAAGCCTTTTGTTATAGGTTTGCTTCTTTTCCTTGGTATAACAAATATGATTCTAATTCAAGGCGTGATTTATGCTCTTAACGATATAGCGGATTATGAAAATGACAGAAAGCATCCTGTAAAGCGTCGTCGCCCTATAGCAAGCGGAAGAATAAGTAAAAAACAAGGTTTTTTGTTCGCCGTACTTCTCTTTATTTTCGCTTGCTTAATCGCAATTTTAGTCGATGTGAGAATTTTATACATAAATTTCGTATTGGTGATTCTAAACCTTCTTTACAGTTATCGTCCAAGGTTAAAAGATTTTATTTACGCCGATATAGGCAGTGCTGCTTTGAACTTTCCTTTACGCGTAGCAGCGGGTTGGTATCTTTTCGAACCTTATAACTTTGCGCGCTTTTCTCTTAATTTCGAAATAATTTCAAAAGTATTAGAATCGAACTCTATACAATCTTTACTTTTTTCCGCACCGCCCAGAATAATAGAAATTAATCTGAAATTTTCCTCTGTAACACTTTCCTTCGTTTCAATAATGATTTTCACATACTTTCTTGCTTGCTACCTGCTCGCTCTTAAAAGGTTGCGTGAAAAAATAGAAGGATATGAAAAAGCAAGAAAAGTGTTGAAAAAATATTCTCATGCAAAATTAAAAGCAATCGCTATTGTTTCAGGGTTCTTTGTTTTTACTTCATACCTCTTTCTTTCCTGGAGTTTAAAACTTTCTTTAATTTTCTTATCTTTCATTCTTGGTTACGCTTTGATAAGATATTACAAATTAACTTTCGAGAAAAGAAGTATTGTAGGAAAACCGGAAGAGATTTTCAAAAATCGCGAATTTCAAATTCTTTTCATAGTTACAGCACTTCTGGGAATTTTTTTGCTTTTCTTTTAACATAGCATCACGGTGCAAATTTGAATTGTAGTGTATTTGATTAGAAGGAATTATTTAACTTCCAAAACTCTTGAGTTACATGTACGCTATCTAGAAATAAGCACGTGTTAATAATGGAAAGATAAGAATCTTCGCGAATTGGTTTATCGTGTTTTTATGCTAGACGTATTTTCATTACTTCTTCACGGCTTTTCGCTTGTAGTAATTTATTGATATTATACTATTTTCAGGAAGTTCTGTCTGATAGCGACCGGATAACATCGAATTACGCGGTAAAGTACACGCGTCCGGCGAAGTTCAAGAAATTTCGCGACATTTTCGCGTGGAAACACATGTTTTGGCATAATTCTTTTATAAAACCACAAAAAACACTTATCAGGATACAGCCTTCTACTAGAATTTAAATTTTATAAATGTTGCCGCAGAGATATTAAAGTATAAGGTGATGCCGATGGAATATCTAAAAGACTCGAGATGATTTCTAAAGAACCGACGGAAGAGATTCTGACAAAAGATAGACTTGTCTCTTTGTTGGAAGAAAAAGAAAAAATAACACATTATATAGGATTCGAAATCTCTGGATTTTTGCAGATAGGCCAATTACTCTGTGTGCAAAAGATAGTGGATTTTCAAAAGGCGGGTATAGACACGAAAATATTTCTGGCGGACGTACATTCCTTTATAAACAGAAAACTAAACGGTGATCTCGAAACTATCAGAAAGGTTGCAGGCGGATATTTCAAAGAGGTTTTATCTAAATCTATTGAAGTCCTAGGCGGAAAACCGGAAAAAACAGAATTTATACTAGGTTCAAAACTTTATGAAAGGTTGGGAATGGATTATCTGATAGACATGATAAGGGTTTCGCAGAAGACAACGCTTTCAAGAATAAAAAGGTCTATAACGATAGCCGGGAGAAAAGAAGGCGAGGCAATAGATTTTGCGATACTCTTATATGTTCCTATGCAGGTAGCGGATATATTTTCCCTTAAAGTAGATATAGCCCATGGAGGAATGGATCAAAGAAAAGCGCATGTTATCGCTCTAGATGTTAGTAAAGCATTCGATTACAAACCAATTGCAATCCATCACTCGCTGCTTATAGGATATCATATAAATGAAAACTCATGGAAAAAGATTTACGAGGCAAAGAAAATCGGAAACAGAAATTTGTTAATAGAAGGGATAGAAGAAATAAAAATGAGTAAATCAAAGCCTGAAACAGCTATATACGTTCACGATAGCGAAGAAAGGATAAGAAAAATGATTATGAAATCTTTTTGTCCAAAATACGCCGTAGATTATATTCCGGTGTTCGAGACAATTAAACATTTACTTTTGAGAAACAGAACTTTCGAAATAAACGGAAAGAGATACTTCGAGTTCGAATCTTTAAAAAATGACTATTTGAAAGGAAAAATACATCCTAGAGATTTGAAAGAAAAAGTCTCAGAAAATTTAATAGGACTTTTGCGTCCGTTAATAAAACATTTTAGGGAAGGAAAAGGAAAAAAGTATATGGAAGAACTTGTGAATATTAAAGGTTCATGAAAATAAACTGTCATAATATCTTTTGCTTAATGCCAATGTAGAGCGATACATACACTACTACTCAGGATGGTTAATAACTCGAAGCGAGTTCAAGTACTTTAGACAAACTCATCGATAATCTTTTTAATAATTGGAAGTACGCTAACTTTTGAGTATGATGATTTTATCGTATCTGTGACTATTATATCGTCCGCTACGCTCAGGTTGTTTATTGCTGTACCAACAAACAAACCGTGAACAGCGCATGCGATAACGCGAAGCGCTCCGCTTTCTTTTAATTTTTTACATACTTCAACCATAGTTCCGCCGGTAGCAATCATATCATCGAACACGGCAACACTTTTTCCAGCAACGTTTAATTCTTCGAGAAATACATTTGGTTTGCGAAAAATCGCGTGCTCTTTTTCTTCATACTTTTCGTTTCTTCTTGTGTCAACGCATATTGCATTTTCTCCTTTCAGTAAATTCTTTGCACCGGTTCCCGGAAGAATTATTAAATCTGCATTTATCCTCTCTTTGAGTAAATAAGCAGCGTTATGATTATGAATTTCCACTCCCCATTCCGTAAAAACACCGCTTTTCTTCAAAAAGTGCGCGTTGATTAAATGAATCTCCGATATACCGACACCGGAAAAAAGTTTTATCAAAGTTCTTGTAGAAAGCGCCTCGCCTTCAAGAAATATCTTATCCTGTTTAGTGTAGGGAAAATAAGGCGCTACGAGCGCGACCTCGCTCGCGCCGTTATCGTAAAGTGCGTCTATTGTAAGAAAAGCTTCGATAAGCGAATCATTCTGATTAGGGAAAAAACTCTGAAGATAGTAAACCTTTCCTTTTGGTTTTTCTGGCAAGCGGACATAAACCTCGCTATCCGGAAACCTCTTAACAAAAACCTCTTTACCAACGCCAAAATGCCTTGCATTACTTCCAGCGAAAAGCATGAAATTTTTTAAGAAGAATTTTGATATATATTTTTGTTATGTTTAAAATTTGTACACTTTGTTTAAAAGGTTACGAATCTGTTGTAAGA
>WAOA01000038.1 GCA_015521535.1 Candidatus Aenigmatarchaeota archaeon
AATAATGTGAATGTTGTTTTTAAGAAAGAGATTAAGAGAGGAGATAGGAATTTATTAGCGAGAAGGGCTATGGAAATTTTAGAGTTGTTTTGCTTAGAGTTTATTGTCTACTTTAATTATTTGAGAGGTGATGGTTATTAGGACAGGCCTACACCGAACTGATGATAGGCATACCCTAAGGAAGAATATCATCTTTTACCTCGCTTTCTCTATTCTCACGGCAACGCACTTGTAATTTGGTGTGTGAGTTTCTTCATCAAATCTTGCCGGGAACAAGCGGTTTACTAAAATTTTTCGATAGTGAAATCTTGCAGCAACTACGCTTTTTGGAACTATTTCAGAGACCTTTACAGGAATTTTTATTGAATCTTCTTCGCTAACCACTTTAACGATCTCGCCCGTAGCGATTTTCAGGTTTTTCGCATCTTCAGGATTTATGTATAAGCAAGGCCCATCATCACCTTTCGAAAGCGTTTCCGCTATTTCAGTCATTTCTCCTGTGAGAAATTGATATTTTGAACGGAAGGTTGTTAAAAGAAACGGATATTCCTTGCTTCTTACCTCGTCTTTACCTTCAAACTTTTCAGGCATAAAGCGCTTATATCTAATACTTTTATCCGCGAACATATCTTTGCCTTTGTAAATTTTTTCGGGGTTTAAATTTCGGTAAGACGGCACGATTCTTACGATTTCCTCGAATATCTCTTTTTCGTTTCTCCAAGAAAGCAATTTCCCTTTTCTGAAAAGTTTTGCCAATCTTGCATAGATTTTCCACTCTGGCATAGCACTACCTGGTGGTTTTCTCACTTTATTGACCAACCTAACCAATCTTTCGCCAGTTGTTATTGTTCCGCTTCTCTCGAAAAGCGCAGGAGTAGGCAAGATCACGTCGGCAAATTCTCCGGTTAGACTTTCATACGAATCGAAATAAACCAGAAACATTTCGCGAAGGTTTTTATGAACTTTTTTCAGAGCAGGCAGCGATTGAGCAGGATTGAAAGAAGTTATGAAACCTGCCTTCACAGGTTCTATTATTAAAGACTCGATAATTGTTTTTCCCTTATCCATAGGCAAGGTACAATTCCAAAGTTTTTCTAATTCTGGTAATGTTTCAAACCCACCTGTAGGAAGTTTATTTGGTAAAAAACCTATGTCACCTACTCCTTGAACGTTTATTTCACCGCGTAAACTGAGAATTTTTCCGTTCTTGAGAAGCAAAACATTAAGCAAAGAGTGTACGTTTTCTATAGCATTTACATGCTGCGTTAATCCCATGCCGTGAAAAACACCAAAATCTTTCGCCTTACCTATAAGTTCACATGCATTGAAAAATTCTTCCTTGGGTGTTTTACATATTCTCTCAACAAGTTCCAGAGTGTAGTTTTTAACGGTGCTTTTCAATCTTTCAAAACCTTCATATTTAGCGGCTTCTTTAACATAATATTTATTTTGTATGAGATAATTAGCAATTGCATTCAGAAATACCACTTCCGTTCCTGGTTCTATATAAACGAAAACATCTCCGAATCGAGATGTGATATTGTGCAAAGGCTGAACAGAAATTATCTTAATCTGGTTTTTTCTTTTCAACAACTTTGTGAAAAAAACGGGATAATTGCTGGCAGGATTGGAACCTATTACTAACAAAGTGTCTATTTCGTTAACATAATCCATAAAAGTTAAGTTGCTGTTTCCAAGACAATTTTTTACACCTTCTACGGTAGCGATATGACAAAGCCTTCCACAGCAGGAATCAGTGTTATTTGTCTTAATTACACACTTTGCGAATTTTAAAATTGTCCAATTATCCTCGTTTGTTATTTTTCCGCTACCGTAAAACGCGATTTCCTCAGGAGATAAATCTTTTATGTTCTCTTTTATATACTCCAAAGCCCTTTTCCAGGAAACTTTTTTTGTCGAGCGATCTTTTTTAATTACAGGATGTTTGTATCTATTCCTGTCAGCAACTTCGTGAATTGTTAAACCTTTTATACAAGGTTTTCCTTCACTTACTTTATCGCTTTTATCCGGATGGATTTTAATAATTTTATTTCCTTTAACTTCGTATACCAATCTACACCCGCAGCCGCAGTAGACGCAAGGAGAGATTTTTTTCATAACCTTATATTTTTCTTTAATAATATAAAAAATTATTATGGATAAAGTTTTTCCTAAAATAGTCCGTATCATAACAACGCGAGAAGGATCGAATATATACCTAATAGGAAATGAGTTGTTGATAGACTCCGGACTTGCGCGAGGAAGTGAAAAACTGATAGAAGTTCTTAAAAAAATAAACGCTAAACCCAAACTCCTTGTAAATACACATCTTCATCACGATCACTGCGGTGGTAATTACGCGATTAAAAAACTCTTCTCAGCGCAAATTTGCATGCACGCAAGTGATGCACAACTTCTCAGCAAGAATCATGATTACGCGCTCTCAGAACTCTTCGGAGAAAAATTCACGGACTTTGAAATAGATAGAAGAGTTAGTGAAGGCGAAATAATAAAAGCGAGTGGAATGGAATTCAAAATAATTCATACTCCCGGGCATACACCCGGTAGTATATGCCTTTGGGAAAAATCGCGTAAATTACTGATTTCCGGAGATACTTTTTTCGGTTACGGAATTGGAAGAACAGATTTGCCAGGCGGTAGCGAAAAAGAACTTTTTAACTCGTTAAAAAAACTTTCCAAACTGGATGCTAAAATTCTTTTACCAGGTCACGGAAACGTGATAAAAGGCGATATTAATAAATTTCTAACCCATGCTTTGCGAGAGTATTTTTAATAAAATTCTCGGTAGAAATTATACCACCTCATAGCAAAAACCATTTATATTGATTAACTATCCAATAATTTCTCATGATTCGCCAACCTATAGTATGCGTTTTGGGTCATGTTGATCACGGAAAAACGACTTTGTTAGACAAAATTCGCACTACTGCAATCGCTGCTAAGGAAGCAGGCGGTATAACCCAAGCAATAGGTGCAACGGAGATACCTAAGTCAACTATAGAAAAAATTTGCGGTGATTTATTAAAAAAATACAATATTCAACTCCAAATTCCTGGCTTGTTAATTCTCGACACACCGGGACACGAGGCTTTTTCTTTACTTCGCAGAATCGGTGGAAGTTGCGCTGATTTAGCGATATTGGTAATAGATATAAACGAAGGTATGAGAGAGCAAACCGAAGAAAGTATAGAATATTTGAAAACGTTTAAGACGCCTTTTCTCGTAGCAGCAACGAAAATAGATAGAATTCCAGGGTGGGTTCCGCAAAGAGATAGAAGTTTCTTAGAGAGTTTTTCTCTACAACCAGAGCATGTAAAGGTGAGATTCGAAGAGATGCTTTACAAATTAGTGGGCGAACTTAGTGAAAAAGGTTTCGATGCAGAGAGGTTTGATAGAGTTTCTGACTTTAAAAGTACAGTGTCGATTGTACCGTGCTCCGGGGTAACAGGCGAAGGTATACCTGAGCTTTTAATGATTCTTGCGGGATTGGCGCAAACTTTTCTAAAGGATAAACTGCAACTTCGCGGAGATGTTGCGTACGGCTCTATTTTAGAAGTTAAAGGAATGAAAGGATTCGGAACTGTTATAGATACCATTTTTTATGATGGTGAAATCCATAGAGGGGATTATCTTATAATAGGCGGGAAGGAACCAAAAGTTACCAGAATAAAGGCAATTCTCCGACCTAAGCCGCTTAGAGAAATACGCGTGGAAAAACAATTCGAGAATATAGAAAGCGCGAGAGCGGCGTGCGGCGTAAGAATTGCCGCTCCTGAATTGGAGAATGTAAAAGCAGGTATGCCAATAGTTGTAAGCAAAAATGCATCGGATATAGAGAAACTCAAAGAAATATTAGAAAAAGATGTAGCGCTTGTAGAATTTGAAACAGAGAAAGAAGGTATTGTTGTGAAAGCCGATACTCTTGGAAGTTTAGATGCTCTTCTCGGTGTGTTAAGGAAAAAGGAGATCCCTGTTAAAAAAGCGGAAGTAGGTAAAGTATCGAGAAGCGATATTATGCTGGCAGATACTCAGGAAAAATATAATCGCGTAGTATTAGCGTTTAATGTGGATATAGACAAAGTAGCAGAAATCGAGGCGAAGAATAGGGGTATAAAGATTTTTCAAAGCCCTGTAATCTACAAACTGATTGAAGATTTCGAAAAATGGATAGAAGAAGAGGAAAGGAGAGAAAGGGAAGAGAAATTCGCTGCATTAAAAAGACCTGCTAAAATAAAAATCCTTCCAGGATTTGTATTTCGCCAGAGCAAACCAGCGATTGTTGGCATAGAGGTTTTAGAAGGCCTGTTAAAGAAAGATGTTATTCTTCTAAAAGACGGAAAGGAAATAGGAAGCGTAAAAGAGATTCAGATCGAAAATGAAAGCGTGCAAGAGATTAAAAAAGGGGATAGGGCTGCTATTTCCATAGAAGGCGGTGTGGTAGGAAGAAATATAAAGGAAGGGGACGTGCTCTATACGTATTTCACTAAGAAAGATTTGAAATTATTAGAGGATTTTGAAAAGGAAATATCTCCTGAAGAAATTAAACTTGGAAAGGAAATAATAGAAAGTATTGAAAAGAAAAATCTTAAAAATTAAATAAAAGATTAAAGAAATCAAAAATCTATTCAGCAGGCACTACTTCTAAGCAAACTCCTGCTGCTACTGTCATTCCCATGTCTCGAACAGCGAATCTCGCAAGTTCTGGGAACTCCTTTATGCTTTCTATTACCATCGGCTTTGTTGGCACACACTTTACTATTGCTGCGTCACCTGTTTTAATGAAATCGGGATTCTCCTGTACAACTTCACCGGTTTTAGGATCTATCTTTTTCTGGATTTCAACGATTTTACACGCTACCTGCGCCGTGTGACAGTGGAAAACAGGTGTGTATCCTTTTGTAATTACGCTCGGATGGTTCAAAACTATTATTTGTGCTGTGAACTCTTTTGCAACGGTTGCTGGCTTATCTTCATGCGCTGCTACATCACCGCGACGTATATCGTTTTTACCCACACCTCTAACATTAAATCCTATATTGTCTCCCGGTTTTGCTTCCTGGATTTGTTCATGATGCATCTCTATTGACCTTACTTCTCCCTTTACATTAGAAGGCATGAATACTACTGTGTCACCGACTTTAAGAACACCCGTTTCAACCCTTCCTACCGGTACTGTACCTACTCCGGTAATACTGTATACATCCTGAATAGGTATTCTCAACGGCTTGTCCACAGGTTTTGGCGGTTCCTGAAGCGTATCCAAAGCCTCGAAAAGCGTCGGACCTGTGTACCATGCCATATTCTCAGATTTTTTCACTACGTTATCTCCATTGTACGCCGAAACAGGTATGAACAATATTTTACTTGGGTCGTATCCAACTGTTTTCAAAAGATTCTCTACCTGCTCCTTTACTTCTTTGAATTTCGACTCGTCATAGTTCACTGCATCCATTTTGTTTATTGCCACAATAAGTTGATTTACCCCGAGAATCTTTACAAGGAATACGTGCTCTTTTGTCTGTTCCTGCACGCCGTCTTTCGCAGACACTACAAGAATAGCAGCATCCGCTTGGCTTGCCCCGGTAATCATATTCTTTACGAAGTCTCTGTGTCCGGGAGCATCGATTACTGTGAAGTAATACTTCTGCGTCTCGAATCTTGTGTGCATTATGTCTATGGTTACTCCTCTTTCTCTCTCTTCTTTAAGTTTGTCCATGACGAAAGCAAACTCGAAAGTCTCTTTTTTGTATTCTTTTGCTATTTCTTTTAATTTTCTGATGTCATCTTCTCTTAAAGATCCGCTATCGTAAAGCAGCCTTCCTACCAATGTGCTTTTTCCGTGGTCTACGTGGCCGATTGTAACCAAATTCAAGTGCGGTTTATCCACCGGCATTATCACACCTCCTGACTATCAATTTTTGTTAACTACGCGAGTATTCGTGCTTTTGAATATAGGATTTTAAAAGTTTATAAATCTTAATTTTTGTTCCATAATCAAAAAATGTCCAAAAAGGAAGCATCTTCATAAACTTTCCAATGCTTCCGCAACCTGTTTGGCAACATCTTCCGGGAAACCAAGAGACGCTTTAAACCTTTTTTGGCCCAATCTGTTGATATATCCTTTGGAAATTGAAATAAATTCACTTTCGCCGCTTTCTGTTGTTACTTTCTTTCTCGCAACTTCCAAGAATTTGTTGCCGCTAAGTTTTATTTCCCTTTTTTCCAACGTCTCGAATTTTGCCATTTTATTCACCTAAAGGAGCGTGACAGATTCTATTTCTACTTCACCTACACCTTCTATAGAGCGGATAGCATTCTCAACGCCTTCGCTACCTTCAGAATCTTCTCCGATTACGAGAAGTCTGATTGCTTTTAATCCGAAGGCTATTGGCTCTATTTTCAAATCCTTTACTTCAACCTTTTCTTTTATTTTCTCGGTAAGTTTTTCCACATCGGTTTCAGAACTTTGCGGCATTACCTTTATATTTATCGCTACTTTTCCCATTTACGGCCCCTCGAAACCGCAGTTTTCGCATTTATAAGGATTTGAAAGTCTTTTACATTGCGAACATCTTATTATCACTACTTCTCCGCAATTCGGACATGAAAACTTAACCCAATCGCTTTCCGCGATTACGTTTACCTTGCATGTTGAGCATTTTACTTCCATAGAGTCACCGCAAATTTAATGTGAATTTAACATTTATAAATGTTTGGTAGTTGCCTTAATGAGACCGTTCGAATAAGAAAATATTACAGCGTAATAATTATATTGGGTATGAACAGCCCGATTAGATGTGTCTGCGCAGTTAAATCTCCAGAATATAAACACTGCAGAGATAATACGTTTTGTCACTCTTATCCGGACGGTCACTGCCTTAATCACAGGGAATTAACGCCGGAACGCAATAATCGAGCGAAAACTCCTTTATACAGCGATACCACGCGGTAAAAAGCATTTTCACGGATAATTCTTTATTTCATAATTTTATGATGTCATCTTCTCTTAAGTTTCACTCTCATTAGAATTGATATAATTTTTGGAAATAAAAAAAAGGAAACTAATTTTATCTTTTCTTTAATGATTTCAACCGCCTCCCTTTCCCTCTCCTTTTCCTCCACCTTCAGAAGCCATCCATGCAATCGCTGCAATTACTATGATCAGGAAAAATATCGTATTCCAATCGATGTTAAACACCGCTCCGCTCCATCCGAGTAATTGAAGACCGCCCGCTGACACAAATATCGCTACTGCTATTAATATAAGCGCTACTAAGAATATGTGTTTTTTGTACGTTTCACCGACTATATGCTCTCCTGTTTTAAATCCCGAAACTTCCAAAAGCACTAAAAGCACAAGTATCCCTATTATTATCAAAAGCATATCTCCTGCCATTTGAGAAAGTACTGTAAGTATTTCTGCCGGCTGGCTCATGAGCACGAGAAAACCAGAGACTATCGCTATTACACTTCTCGCTGATTTAGACTTCGGTATTTCTACTTGTGCCAATACTCCGTATACTATCGCATAGGTTAGAAGCCATAGCAATATCTCAGGAAGTCCTATCTCGGCAGGGTTTAATGTAGCCATACTACTTACCACCTTTTTCCTCTTTTGCAAAGATCCATAATATAAATGCTATTAAAAGTATAAATATTACTGTAATTATTGAACCTTCCGAAAGAAACACAGTGATAGGTATTATCGATGCGGCTCCGCTTCCTAAAAATATGAAAAATACTATAGCGCCAACAAGAAGCAAAATTATTTCTGCGTGCTTGGAAAGCAGTTCACCGCTTTTTATTCCCATGAGCTCTAAAAATATTACAATCAAAAGAAAAATAAATCCTATTACTATTAAAGAAGATACTATGTTTTCTATGATTAAAGGTATGGGTGAACCTACTGCTGCAAGAACTATGAGAAAGCCGGATGCTATTGAAATAACGCCTCTCGCAGAATACGATTCTGGCATTTTTATTTTTGTTAGAATTCCATAAATTATCGCTATAGAAAGCATCCAAATTAAAATGAGATCGAAGCCTATTGCTTTAAGATTCAGGAATAAATCTTCTATTGTTGTCATTGATTTTTCACCCCTCTATTTATTTTTCACACTTCATATACTTAAAGTTTAAGATGATTTCTCGCTTTTGTATGCGTGAATGAAAATTCCGAGTATAAAGCCGAGACCTGCAAGCAAAACAAGATTCTCTCCCGTACCTATTATAGGAATGTTTCTGAATTTATAAAAATAAGGAGCGGCAAGAACTATGAGTATGAGTAAGAGCACGCCGTAAATTGTCATATTGAGTACCCTGTCTTTTTCTTTTTGCTCTTTTCTTAAACCGAATGCCTCCAAAAGGAAAACCAGGAGAAAAACACCTATGAAAAAAGTGGTAAGCGAAGGTAGATAAGCGAAGAACGTTTGAACGAAAGGTGTATAGGTTGCAGAGAAGTAAGCGAATACAAATGCGATTATCATCTGCACGGCTCTATTACCAGCGAAAACATTAGTTGCTCTAAGTACACCGAAAACTACCGCTAAGGTGAACAGGAAAGGTAACAAAAACTGCTCGTTCATTTCCGGTAAGACCATAAAATAAAATAGAAGTAAAGGAATTTAAAATTAACACAAGTGATAGAGGCGGTGTCGGGACAAAAGTGAATTACGTGACAAAGCACATGTACTCGGTAGTGCGGGAAAATCTCGAACCATTTCCGTGCAAAAGCGCATGCTTCGGCGTTAATTCTTTTATAACCTGCGAGAAACGCTTATCCGGACACGACCATTAACACGGAGACCGTCAGGATCCAGCGAACTACCGTGAAAAGCGCGTAGTAAAAGCAAAGTTCGAGCAATCTAAGATATTGCTGAGAAAAAGCGAATCTCACGTTAATTCTTTTTTAAAAGAAATTATTTCCAGGTTATCTGGACGTGGCCGGAAAAGATGTCTAAAAATTCCGTAAAATCTTTACCCGATAGACCCTGTTCGGATAAAGCGTTTTTCACACTTATTTACAAAAGAAATTACGCTTGAGTGCGCATTTTCGCGGTGCCTTCGCGAGATTTTCCAAGGTTTCCTTAGAGTATTTGCATTGTATTAATTCAAGTCACGATGAATCATTTTTGTATGTTATCTTCTTTTAAAAATTCTTTCCAGGTCTTTTAAATCGAAACACCAGACTTTTCTTCCTTCGAATTCATTGATTCTTTTACTGAACGACTTCGCAAAAATTACCAGGCACTCTTTTCTTTTTTCGCTGTTCCAGTTAATGTACCTGGATTTCTCGGCTAATTTCTTGCAGACCTTCTCGGCGTTAACCCGGGATTTCCACTTGCATTCGGCGAACAGGATTTCCTTTGTCCGTTCGTTCAGAGCAACAATATCAATCTCCTTATCCTTGTGCCACCATTTGCCGATTTTGGTGAACGGGAAAATTCTGAACCGACCCTCCTTAAAAAGTCTTAAAATTAGGTCTTCGAAAACAAAGCCCAGATAGGTGTTAAAATTCTTCCTGAAAGCGTGCAGGGCACTCTCGGAAAAACCTTCTTCTATTTCGCTGAAATGCTTAGAAACGAACCTGAACCAGAATTTGGTGTAGTTATCGCTTATATCGTAAATCCCCTTCTTCCCGAACAGAGGCACGACTTTTTTTACGAATCCCAGATTCTCAAGTATTCTTAAATATGCAGATACTTCACCCGGTTTCAGATAAGAATAGTTGGCTATTTCAGTGGCTCTGTTTTTACCCAGGGATATTGCCTCAAGAACGGAAAAATAAAGACCAACGTTTCTCAATTCCTCACTGAGAATTTCTACCATTTCCCTGAAAAGGAAGGAGTGCGGATTGAAGAAAGTCCGGATAATTTCTTTTTCTGCGTCTTTGCATTCGAAAAACTCCATGTACTTCGGGATACCATCGGTAACGGAAAATATTTTTATCATCTCCTCAATGGACCTGTTTCCGTACCATTCAAAAAAATCAGAAAACCTCAGGGGCTTTAAGAAGACTGTCCCGGTCGTCCTGCCGTAAAGCGGTGAGGAATACGAAAGGAGTTCTTTCTGAATCAATGAAACCGCCGATCCGCTCAAAATAAGAAAAACATCTTCATCCTTTAAAACTTCATCTATTATACCCTGCATTTCGCCCACAACATACGGGTTGTGTTTTACGAGATACGAGAACTCATCGATCGCGACCACAATTCTCTTCCTTTTCAGTTTGACAATGAGTTCGAAAGCCTGCCTTAAAGAATTTATGCTTACTTTCGGGATATCGAAAAACTCTGAGATTACGGCGGAAAATTTATCGAGGTTGTATTCGTACACCCTATTTTCGGCCAGAAAGTATATGCGGTATTTATCCTTTAAAAACTCCTCCAGCAATCTCGACTTTCCGATTCTCCTTCTCCCAGTCAGTACTACGAACTCGAAACCCTTTCTTTTGTACGCTTCATTCAGGAATTTCATCTCAGCCTCTCTATTAACGAATCTTTTTCTAATCATGATTATATAATCGTGATTATAGTTTATAAAATTAACCGCCGGATACGTTTCTACCCGGTTAATTTTCCTATATCACTCAGATCGAAACAAAACACTGGCCTGCCTTCGAACTCGTCAATTCTTTTCGAGAAGTTTTTCGCGAACACGGTCAGGTATTCCTTTCTCTTGTCGTTATGCCACTGCACGTGCTCCGCCTTTTCAACCAGTTCTTCGCAGACCTTCTCGGCGTTAACCCGCGATTTCCACTTGCATTCTGCGAAAAGGATTTCCTTTGTCCGTTCGTTCAGCGCGACTACGTCTATTTCCCTGTCTCTGTACCACCACCTACCGATTTTTGTGAACGGAAAGATCGAAACATCGTGGAAAACTTCTAACACAAAGTCTTCGAACTTTCTCCCAAGGTACGGATTTATTTTTTCCTTTATTTCTTTCAGCACGGCTCCGCTAAGGCCGCTTTCAAGCTGCTGTTTATTGGGGTAAACGAACCTGAGGTAAAAATCAAAAAAGTTATCCTTTAAGGAGTAGTGGGCGCCTTTACCGCGCATCGTACTTTTAAACGAATGCGTTACCGGAAACTCCTTCCCGATTACGTTTAATTCCTCCAGTACGTAGAGGTATTTTGAAAGCAGGCTCTTGTCCAATTTTGTTGTGTTGTAAATCTCGTTAAACGTCGTGGAACCCCCGGCTATGGATGAAAGAATGGAGAGGTAATTCGACGGATCTCTGAACTCTTCTCTCAATAAAATTTCCACCTCTTCGTAGAGAAACTCCCCTTTGGAGAGGATTTTTTCTTCGATGTTTTTCCAGACCGACTTTTCGGGCGAGAATCTGGTAAGGTAGCCCGGAATCGTGTCTATACAAGAGTAGACCAGTATCAAATCTTCCATCGAGTACTTCGGAAAGAATTCTCTGAGGTGTTTAACCCTTATTTTCTCGACTTTCCACTGACCCGTTCTCCTGCCGTAGAGCGGGCTTCTGTGTGAAAGGGTGTACTTTTCCATCATTCCTATGCTGGAACCGCAGAGTACGAGCATGATTTTCGTGCGTTTGAGCCTGAAATCCCAGAGTTCCTGAAGAATCGAAATAATTTCCGGAAACTTTTCAGCGATGAAAGGAAACTCGTCGATAACGAAGACCAGTCTTTTTTCCGACCTTTCCGCCAGGTAATTGAAAACATCCTCCCAGGTGGAGAGCGGGTATTTTGTTAACGAGAGGTCTTTGAAATGTTCGATGAAAAGGCTGTTGATCCGGCGAAAGGTTTCGATTTTTGATTCTAGCCTACCCAAAAAATATATACCTCTCTTACCCTCTAGGAATCTTGTTAGGAGTTCTGTTTTTCCCACCCTTCGCCTGCCGTAAATTATGATCAGTTCCGCTTCTTCGGAACGGTATTTTTTCTCGAGAAATTCCAGTTCATCCTTCCTGTTAACAAATTTCATCATAAGTATATACTCATATTTCAACTATTTAAATTTAACTTTCGCTCCAGGTCCTTTAAATCGAAGCAGCGAACCGGCCTGCCCTCGAACTCGGAAACCCGTTTAGAAAAACTCTTGGCAAACACAACAAGGCATTCCTTCCTTTCGTCGTTATGCCATTGCACATACTTGGATTTTTCCGCAAGCTCTCTGCAGACCTTCTCAGCATTAACTTTGTTCTGCCATTTGCATTCTGCGAAAAGGATTTCCTTTGTCCGTTCGTTCAGAGCAACAATATCAATCTCCTTATCCTTGTGCCACCACTTGCCGATTTTGGTGAAATCAAATATTTTTGTTCCCCACAGTATTTCTTCGCATATATCTTCGAACTTCTTTCCGATAAATTGATTCAAATACGGTTTAATATCATCTTCAAGCACTTTTTCTGCATCTCCCTTTTCTATCTTTTCTATATTTGGATATACAAACCTAAACCAGAACTCAAAAAGGTTATCCGAGAGAAAATATAATCCTTTTTTACTTTTGAAGCTTTCTGTTACGGGTATTTTTCTTTGCACTATATGCAAATCCGTTAAAACCGAAAGATATTTGTTAACTATGCTTTTGCTAAGCCCGGTATCATTGCATATACGCCCTATTTTGCGGTTTCCACGCGAAATTGAAAGAAGTATGGAAAAATAGTATCTTGGTTCTTCCAATTCCTCGCGAAGAATGAATTCCACATCTCTGTAAATAAACGAATCTTCTCTCAATATCTTGTTCTTTATATTTTCCAATGTACTTTTTTCTCTGTTGATTTCTATTAAATAAGCCGGCGTCCCGCCAAATACAGAGTATATTTCTATTGCTTTTTCAACATCACCAATATATTTTGCAACGTCAACGAATTTTAGAGGTTTAACAAGTATTTGCCCTGTTCTTCTGCCGTAAATCGGACTTTTGTATCCAATCATTTTTTCCATCATTGAAATAGAAGATCCACAGATAATGAGAAATATTTTTGTATTCTTGAGCTTGGTATCCCAGAAATCCTGAAGAATGGAAAGGAGTGATTTATCTTCTTTAACCAAATAAGGAAATTCGTCTATCGCCACAACAATTCTTTCTTTTTTGCATTTTTTGAAAATATATTCGAAAAAAGCGTCCCAGTCCTTAAATTCTATTTTTTCAAGCATCGAATCGTTAAAATAATTTGCAAGAATTTTTTTGAATCTTCTGAGCTGCAGGATTTTCGATTCTTCTCTTGCAAGCAACCTTAAACCACGTATGCCTCTTTTTGAGAGAAATCTTTCTATCAGTTCGGTTTTCCCTACTCTTCTCCTTCCGTAAATTATCAGGAACTCGGGTTTATTGCTCTCGTATCTTTCTTTCAACATTGCGATTTCTTTCTCTCTGTTGATAAATACACTCATAAGTAT
>WAOA01000039.1 GCA_015521535.1 Candidatus Aenigmatarchaeota archaeon
AAAAATAAAGAAATTTTAATTTTCACTTGTGTTTGTCGAGAACTTCCTTTATCTCAGGTATAGGCAGTTCGCAAAGTCTTTTTCCGCGAAGCACACGCTCCTCGAAAGTAGGTTTATTAACTTTATAAAAAATTCCTACGGGTATTTTTTCGCTCTCACCGTCCATATAGTTCCATTCTCTCGCCTTTTGCATAGCCTTTTCCCAATTGCTTGTATCATGCTCTTGCTCTTGTAAGTCATAAACTCTTTCCCTGTAAAACTCAAATGTGTTAAGAAAAGTAACGCAGGGCTGTAAAACATCTACAAGCGCGAAACCCTTATGAAGAATTGCCTCGCGAAAGATTTTCTTCATATGCGCAATATCGCCGGCAAATGTCCTTGCTACAAATGTAGCACCAGAGGCGAGCATTATCTCTATTGGGTTTAAAGGATCTTCCGGCGCTCCTTTTGGCGTGCTCCTTCCTGGAAAGTTCGCCGGCGAGGTAGGTGCAAATTGCCCTGTTGTCAAAGCATATAAGCGGTTATTATGGATTATCATAGTTATATCCGTGTTTCTTTTTGCGCCGAATATCAAATGCTCAAAGCCTTCGCCGTACGCATCTCCGTCTCCCGCAAAGCCAACTACCACAAGGTCAGGGTTAGCGAGTTTTATACCCGTGGCCGGAGCAGGAACCCGGCCGTGAAGGGAGTAAAAAGAATTAACATTTATATAATCGCAGATTTTCGCGTGGCAACCTATTCCCGAGAGTATAACTATATTTTCTTTTTTTATTTTACCTTCATTAACCAGTTCCGCGAAAGTTTGCTTTACAGCGTTAAGAATTCCGAAATTTCCGCACCCTGGGCACCAGGTGTTTATAGCATAGGTATCAAAATCCTTTATTTCAACCATTCTCATCGCCTAAAATTTTCAATTACTTTTCTTATTCTTTCTTCTAATTCATCAGCAGCAAATGGTCTGGCGTTGTATTTCAGCACTTTCTCATGAACTTTGAATCCGTGATATTCTAACCATTTACCGAATTGTCCTGTCGAATTAACCTCTACCGTGATAACCTTTTTTCCTTCTAAATGCTTTTTCAATTCCCAAACAGGAAGAGGTCGCATGTAAAGAGGTTGGACAACTTTTAGTCCGAGTTTTTCACCGACTTCTACAACTGCGCCTTTAGAAGAACCCCATGTAACAAGAACGATATCGCTATCTTCATTTCCGTAAACTTTTACGGTTTCTTTATTTTTCAAATATTCTTCTAAACTTTTCATTTTTCTTAACCTTTTCTCGTGTCCTTTAGCAACAAGGTCTTGATCTTCTACAGTAATTCCGTATTCATCGTGCTCGTAACTATTTGACTTAACAATAGCATTAGGATTGCCTGGAAATGCCATGGGCGATACACCGTCTTCTTCGAAAAGATATTTTTTATATTCTCCGTTTCCGTTCCACCATTTCGGTAATTCGAGTTTAACAGAAGTTTCGTCAAAGTTAGAGGTAAAAGTACTCTCGCTCAGGTGCTTATCAATAAGAAGTATCACCGGCATTTGGAACTTCCATGCTAAGTTCATCGCCTCTGCAGCGAAATAAAATGCTTCATTAGCATCTCCTGGCGCTATCACGGCGCGAGGAAATTCTCCGTGACCCGCGAACATCGCGAAAAATAAATCGCCCTGCTCCGTATAAGTAGGTACTCCTGTAGCAGGACCAGGACGCTGAGATAAAACTATTACTACAGGTATTTCTGCCTGTCCTGCAAGACTGAGATGCTCAACCATTAGCGCAAAGCCGCCACCGCTAGTGCCGCAGGCACTTCTTATTCCAGCATAAGCAGCACCCTCTGCTATACCTATAACCGCTATTTCCGTTTCGGGGTGCACTGTTGCGATTTTAAACTCCTCTTCATGCGCAGCGAGATAATGTAAAATACTCGAAGCAGGTGTCATTGGGTATGCTATATATAATTTCATACCGCCTTTCACCAATCCCAAACCAACGGCTTCATTCCCAGTAACCAACGGCTTAACCTCGTTTTCAATTTTTTCAATTTTTAGTTTTCCTTTTTCCGCGATTTCATAACCTTTTTCCGCGACTTCTATATTTTCTTCTAGTTTTTTCTTTATTGTACTTCTTATAACATCTTCTATAATCTCGAAATCTATTCCTAATATACCGCCTAGCGCGCCTAATGCAACAGTATTTCTAACGATAAGCGGCAAATTCTTTTCCTTTGCTATTTCTTTCATAGGTATTCCTATTCCTTCTGTGCTTACAGAATTTGAATCGAATATGACAATAGAATTTTCTTTTAACCGCCATGCATGCTTTTCTATTGTGTCTTGATTTAAAGCGATTAGAATATCTATTTTCTCCTTATGGGAAAGTATTTTTTCAGAGCATGCTCTTATAATAGCAAAGTTATGCCCGCCTCTGATGAGAGAAGGATAATCTTCGTAAACAAAAATATTATAACCGAGGCGGTTGAAAACGCGCGCTATAGCATTGCCAGCCTGCTTTATACCGTCTCCTGCCGCGCCACCTACGAGCGTGGAGATTTCTAGCATACTTCATTAAAGATTTTCAGATATTAATAAATGTTAACCGGAATACTTAGTTTATTGTCGATTCTTAAAAATACAAACAAAAAATCGTATCAGGAATTGATGAACCAGGGTCCTAAAAAAGAGTAAATTAAGAGAAATAACGTCGCAAAAGATATTGCTTTTGTAAGTTTTTTCGATGTTGTTTTTGAAAATAATTTATCGAAAATAGCCTTTATCACCTGTCCGCCATCCAAAGGATATAAAGGAAGCATATTTACTATTCCTACTGCGAAACTTATCATGGAAAGAAATGCAAGAAAGTAAAAAACGGGTAAGAAACTTGAAGCCCGCAAAGAAGTTGAAATTCCTATATAAGGTTTAGACGCATCCTCTGGATGCTGCGCAAGTGTAATTGTATAGTTTTTACCATCAAGAGTTAATGTTATATTATCACCGGGCTTATAACTATAATTCCTAAACGTTCCATTTGTAAGGATGTATAAAAGCGATACAGAAGCGGTAAGCCTTTCTGGCGGCATTTTAGAAAAAATAAAACTAGAGTATAAACCGAAGTCGTTTTTTAGTTCAACGCCGTTGATCGCATTTATAGTCATACCTTCTTTTATCCCCGCATTATAAGCGGGTGAATTCGGAAATACTTGGTCTATTACCACAGATACTTGTGTATAATTCCACAAAAATACGCCTAGAAAAAATGCTAAAAACGAGACTATTATATTCGCAAAACTCCCCGCGCAAAAGATTCTGAGTTTCTGAATCAATTTTTTTCTTTTAAGTTGTTTTTCCTCCGGCTCTACAAATGCACCTGGAAATATAAGAATAAGAAGCGGACCAACCGATTTTATTCTAACTTTTTCTATTCTTGCCATTATACCGTGAAATAATTCGTGTGGTGTCATAATTAAAAATACCGTAAGTACCCATGTCCAAAACGGAATTAATATATGCGCGTATCCAACGCTAGTTGTTGGCACTGGCGAAGGTAAAACGAATTTTAGCGTAGATTCTTTAACGGCTCCTGTTGCTATTAATGCTGCTGAACTTACAAGATAACTGATTCCGAAAACCATAAATAAAATTCCGGCGAAAATACCGATAGTTCCGATAATTTTCCACAGTAAGTTAAATTTTAACGCTACAACATCTATAATTTCGATAAACCTTTTAGTTCTGTAAAGAATCACAGGACCCTGAATTTCTATTTTCTTTCTGTTTTTAACGACAATTACAACTAATGAAATTAAGAATACCAAAACCGAAATTATGTACGCGTCCATTCTTCTCGCCTAAATTTTTATTTTTTCTATCTCTATTACGTCCAGTTCCTTTACCCTGGCGGGTATACCTATAATTTCCGCTACGCTTGGCCTTGTTCTTCCATTATCGCCTGAAACGAGTTCTTTCACATACAATCCTGCAGAACACTTTATTTTCAGTTCAACCTTTTTCGGAGAAATAACTTTCCACGAGATTTTTTTAACTTCTCGCCTTCTCATTATATCGCTTCTCCTGTGAAGTACTCTCAAAGGAGTTCTTTGTTTTATTACACCAACGAGTTTATTCAGATTCTTAAGGATTTTTTTATCAACGGGTTTTTCGAATACTACTGTAACTCTATAAGTTTTATCCGGCGATGCGCTCTTTATCTTTTCCACAACTTTTCTTGAAACTATTTTAAGATTCTTCACACGAACTTTTTTTGTGGAATTTATTTCCTTCGCGATTTTTCTCAGATTCACTTTTCTTTTCTTGGGACTAATTATTTCTATTACAAATGGTCTCCATCCTAAGCATTTAGCGTCTATATCTTCTCTTCCACAGCCGTGGAATTTTGTGTCCTTTCCTTTTGTTTCTCTCAACAAAGGTTTGCCTATAATTTGCTCAACAGAAGTTTTATATTTTCTGGGGGTTCCCCATTTGCATTGCGGAATTCCACGAACGAGTTTTTGATAATAACCAAAAATGTAAAGCGGATTTAACTGTATCTCGATTTTAGGATTTCCGAGTTCCCAATTAAGAAGTATTACGACTTCTGGATTTTTTGGATCATGCTCTTTTTTAAGTTTTTCTCCCAAAAGTTTCCCTATTTCCCTATTAAGCTCAGCGCGCAGGGATTCGCATAAATCCAGCCCGCCTAATTTCCAGAGTTCTTCCTCTTTTTCCAGCATTTCTTTCGATAATCTTGTGCCAACGAGAAACGTGTCAAATTCTATATTTTTTAACCTTTTTACTAT
>WAOA01000040.1 GCA_015521535.1 Candidatus Aenigmatarchaeota archaeon
AATCCACATAATCACGCCGACTATAACTATAGCGATTATTATCTCGAGAAGAATGTGTAAAGGCAGACTTATTAGCCCTTTTTTATTTTTCATAAAGAGATAATATCACCAGAGATTATTAAAAAGTTATTGTTGGCTGGAAAGAGGGTGTATGAATAACCTAGGGATAATTTCTTTTTTCAAAAAATTACCTCGAGAACGCTTTCTCAGCGTTATTAGATTGCTCGAAGTTTGCTTTTATCATGCGTTTTCCGCTTAATCTATTGTTATCCAGACAGAGCCCACGAAAAACACAGAAAAATTTATTAGTATTTCTTTTCTAAAAATAATATGCGCACATTGAGATTTGTTTTTGTTGTCGGAGGTGTACTTTCAGGGCTTGGAAAGGGTGTTGTAACTGCTTCTATCGGAAATCTTCTAAAATACTGTAACTACAAGGTTACGGCGATAAAAATAGACCCTTACATAAACGTAGACGCGGGTACTATGCGTCCGACCGAGCACGGAGAAATTTTCGTAACAGAAGATGGCGGAGAAATAGATCAAGACTTGGGAACGTATGAAAGATTTCTCGATAAAAATCTCTCTAAAAATAATAATATTACTACAGGGAAAGTTTTCTTGAACGTAATTCAAAAAGAGCGTTCTTTAGAGTACAACGGGAGAAACGTGCAGTTAATTCCGGATATTTCCGATGAAGTAAAGCGCATGATTCTTGAGGCTTCGAAAAACTGTGAAATATCGCTTGTGGAAATAGGCGGTACGACAGGAGATATAGAAAATTTGGTTTTTCTCCATGCGATTCGCGAACTATCTGAAGAATATCCTTCCGCTACCGTAATGGTCTCTTATTTACCGTTTCTGAAGAATGTCGGAGAGTTAAAAACCAAACCTACGCAGCATGCTGTTTCCAGATTACGCGAAGTCGGTCTGTTCCCGGATTTCCTTGTGATACGTTCAGAATCTGGAATAGATGAAGTTAGGAAAGATAAATTGGCACGATTGTGTTTTCTACCAAAAGAAAATATAATCGGCGACCCTGATGTAGAAACTATTTACGAAATTCCTTTAATATTCGAGGAACAAAAGTTCCACGAGAAAATACTGAGAAAACTTAACTTACCTGTAAGAAAACCTGCAAATGATGAGTGGAAAGAATTCGTAAAAAAGTTGGGAAGTGGTGAAAAATTGAAGATAGGATTGGTAGGAAAGTATGTAAAATACGGAAATTCTGAACACAAAGACGTTTATATTTCTGTGGTAGAAGCGGTTAAGCATGCTTCTGTCGTAGCAGGCGTAAATCCGGAAATAGTCCAGGTGTCATCTCTGAATATTGAGAAAAACGGCGTAGAAATCTTGAATGAATTACACGGAATAATAGTTCCCGGCGGATTCGGGAGCAGCGGAATAGAAGGCAAGATAGAAGCAATAAGATATGCGAGAGAGAATAATATTCCCTATCTCGGTCTTTGTCTTGGTATGCAGTTAGCGGTAGTAGAATTCGCTAGAAATGTTTGCAAATTACGCGGAGCGAACTCAACGGAATTTGACCCAAATACACCTAATCCTGTAATAGATATCATTCCAGAACAAAAAGAATTGATAGAAAAGAAAATGTACGGCGCAACCATGCGTCTCGGCGCATGGACAGCGGTGTTGAAAAGAAATAGTATTGTTCATAAAATTTACGGAAAAGAAAAAATCTCGGAAAGACACAGGCACAGATACGAGGTTAACCCGAAGTATATAGAAGTTCTCGAAAAATCAGGACTCGTGTTCTCTGGCATTAGTCCAGATGGCATACTTATGGAATTCATTGAACTACCAGAGCACAGATTCTTCGTTGCAACTCAGGCACACCCAGAGTTTAAATCTCGACCCACAAAACCGCACCCGCTTTTCGTAGCGTTTCTTAAAGCATGCAAAGAATTAAAAAATGGGAGAAAAAAGAGGAGAAAAACTCTTATTTCATAAGTTCTATTGCCGCCATAATAGTTCCTATAAGGACAGCAATAACTCCTATCACTCCTGCGATTGTCGAGATACCTGTAGAAAGTCCTTGTACGTATGCATCGAGGTTCACAACAGTAAATGCTGCAGATGTTAGGAAAAACACACCGCCTGCTGCTATATACTGGAACGCCTTTCCTACTTTTGCTCTAATTTTTGCCATCTCTGCGAAAACCGGCGCTAATAGAGTCGCTACGGCAAGGTATACCATTTCTATTGCCATAGAATTTACTTGAAAAATCTGGGTTATAAATGTTGCGATACGTTATTCGCTTTTTGTCGAATCAAACAAAAGTTCGGAAATTACGAAAATTATTATCCCTATAAGCAGCAAGAAAGTACCGAAGGATGCGAGAAGTATTACATATTTGTAAAAACTTCCTAAACCAATACCAAGAGAAATCATTACCGCAGAAATTACTATTAGGATAAAACTTAAATTTTCGAGTGTTTCTCCTGTTGTTTTTCCCTTAATCCTGAAAATTGATCTTTTTGCTTTATCTTTTGACATATCTACCACGCTTTTCTATTTTTTCCATCTGCTCCAAAACTTTTTTTTCTCGGAATTCTGCAAGGTAGCCTTTTATAAAATTATCCCATATCTCATTTAAATATTTATTATGCGTTGCACGGAGCGATTCTTTAAAAACAAGTAAATCCGTGGCAAAGTCTTCTATGCGCGTGGAAAAAAATCCGAGACCGAAATCTATCAGGTAAACTTCGCCATCTTTTAAAATCATATTAGAAGTGGTTAGATCTCCGTGAACAATTCCACCTGCATGGAGTTTACCGACGAGTTCACCGAGTTCATGCGCAAGTTTTTTTCTTGTTTCTTCTCCACATTCCTCGAAAACGTATTTCAGTTTTTTTCCTGAAACATACTCCATTTTTATACGAAATTTTTCTATTTCGATAATCTTCGGAACAGGAATACCGTATCTCCTTGCTTCAAGTAGCAATTTTGCTTCTCTGCGTGTTCTCGTTTTTCTCAACTCTTCGTCCAATTCAGGAATTCTGTAACCCTTTTTAACTCTTTCTTTTATTACAATTCCGCTGTCAACATATATTATTGCTTCCGCGCCTCGTGATAGAGTTTCCATAAAGCATTTATTGGGAAAAATATAAATTAAAATTATGGTCGTGGAAAAATCTTTGTTCGATTTATCGCAGTTGAAAACAAAACCTGATAGCAAATATCTTTCCTGGATTCAATGCTGGATTCCCGGCTCGCCCGTGGCGAGTTCCTCTTCCTTAGATTTCACAGGTTTACCTGGCTCTGGCACAAAAATCTTCTATTCTTTTGTTTCATGGTTGAAAAAAGAGGGGTGGGAAGTAACAAAGATAGATGAATGGATAGAAGTCTCGCCCACACATGCGCAGTATTATCAATTAACCCAATCACAAAAAGGTGTTTTGGAAGATAAGATCAGGGTAGGACTAACGCAAGCAGCGCAAATTCTGGGTGAATACGAAATGCTTCTTCATGATTTGAGAAAGTATAAAGAAATTGTTGATGCGTTAGAAAAAAAAGACGAACACAGGCTTCGCGCTATATTTGTAGACCAAGTAGATGTGTACACAGGAGAAGGCGTTTCGCTTCGTAGCATAGTTGCGAGATGGCCCACGATAATTTACGATTTTATGAAACTTGGTGATGAAGAAGACCCCGACAAAATAGCCAAAAAACTTAATGTTTCTAAGGCGGAAGGTGTAATCCTTGCTACGAAAAACAAACTGTACAAACAATGGAAAGAAATCTTCGGAAAAGAAGTAAAGGAACGCTATCAGAGAATTTCTTCTTTAGTTACTTCAAGAAAAAAGATGGTAGAAGAATATAGAAATTGGTTAAAGCCTTACGTTGCGAGATATAAAATGCTGAAATTAGGTAGCGAACTACCCGAAAGGAGAAAGAAAATGGCATTCTCAACCTTCGAGGTTTCAGGACAGGCAACGTATACTAACGGTATAAAGATATGGGCATGGCAAACTTTCAAGGTTTTCGAATTAGGCATGGTAGAAATGCATAAAGAGTATGAACTAATTTATCCTTACGATCATATAATAAGAGATGCTTTGCTTTTCGGTAAAATACTAAAAATAAAACCGCTTTCAGATATTTACCCCTTCTTACTGGAAAAACTTCCCGAGAAAGAAGCGAAGGAACTTGAAGTGGTAAAGGAAAAAATAGTCCCTGTAAACGATGCGAGAGTAGGAGATAAAATCGCGAATGAAGTAGTTAAAGATTGGTTAAACGGGGAAAGCGGAATGGAACCGGATTTTCATTACTATGAATTTTTAGAAATAGATATATCGCGCGCCGGACTGAAAATTCCTGGCGGTGAAGTAGAAAATATTACTTTTGAGCCGAAAGTGTATTTGGTCTCGCAGAATGTGCTTTTACTTAAACTTGTTGAAATGAAATGTCGTGAGATGGAGTTTGAAAACTATCTTGATGAAATCATAGGAATCAAGAAAGAAGAGGAGAAACATGAAGGAAAAGATAATAAGAAAAAAGAAAAAGAACCGTTGAAAGTATTCAAAGATATGGTTCCGAGAAGGGGACCGTATATTTCGCAATACGAACAAATAGAAAATCACTTTTTCCCGCAGTTTATAAAGGATTTTGATGATGTACGCGGGTTCATTTTGGATAAAATGGGTGTGTGAAATGGGTTATGTAATAGGGATTTCCTCTGGATTATGGCGCGCCGGCGGACAAAAAGAAGAGTTTTTCGGATTGGTTAAAAAGGGTTATCAAGCGCTCACATACGGCGTAACTTTTACGCAAATAGATATAGATACTCTCACGGAATTTAAAGATCCGTTCCTCAAAACAGGGATAAAAGAATTGAAACGGTTTGGTATAGAGTTCGGTTTTCACGGGGAAACGCAAGCAACTACGGGCAGGGAAGTTATTTCGTTAGATTCCGCAATAAAAGATATTTATAATCTGACGCATAGCCGCCTAATAGAACATTTGAAAAATGCAGGCGAACTCGGCGCTAAGTATGTGCTTTTCCATGCTTCTGAAAACATACCTTTTCAAGTACTCTTTCAAGCAACGCAGCCAAGTAAACTTGTTGACTTCTGGGGAAGGTCTATAAGAGAACTTATAGAAAGTGAAAAGTTTCTAGAAGATTTCGTCTTCGATTTGAAAGGAAAATTAGGAGAAGAGTTATGGGGATTTTTGCACAGAGGTGCGAAGGATGTAATAGACCGATACAAAGAAGAAAGACGGCGAGAATTGGAAAGGGAAAAACTTACAACGATTGCATCGCTTCAAACTCAATTTCAGGCAGGAAGAATAAGCAAGGAGGAATTGGAAAACAAAATAAAAGGAGTTGAAGAACGCTACAAAAAAGTAATCGAAGAGGAATTAAAAAAAATAGAAAAGTATACCAAACACGAGTTTCTTAGGCGCGTTGATTCGTATGAACTCCATTATGGACCGGAGCGTTTTGCCTATTATGTTGTTGCCAAATATCTCAACGAGAAAAAAGATCCTATTTGGATGGGAGTGGTTGGTAGGCAATTGAGTGATGAAGAAATTATAAAAAAACCAGAACTATGGATAGGGGCTGTTGCCACAAAGTACATATGGGGGCATTTTAATCCGAAAGACTTAGAAGATCCGAAGCCAATTTTAGAAAAATATAAAATGTATGTGGTCTTCGAAACGCAGATGGCTAGTCAAGGGCAAGAGGGAATGATGCGGGTAGCGCATCCTAAGGAACTTTACTATCTCGCTAAAAACTTAGGCACGCCTTATGCTGCCTGGGGATTAGACGCAGAGCATGTATTGAGTTGCGGTATCGATCCGAAAAAGGCTGTGGAAGAATTACCTGATGATGCAGGGAAATATTTGAAAGTTGTTCATATAACTTATCCTTCTCCGCTTATACCTTCGCACATGCCTATATCTCTTGGCTCTGATGCGCAAGAGTATATTTACGAATTGCTTTATATACTGCGCCAAAAAGGATTTACCGATGGTTGGTTGATCTACGAACGCGGAAGTGCACCGATACAGCAAACGATTATAGTTATAAGAAAAATAAAAGAATTCCTCGAGAAAAATATACCGCCTAAGGAATTGCCGCCAGAGTTCTACGGCTTCGATATAAATGAGCCCGAAGTTATAAGACAGCAGCAAATAATAAAGCAACACGCTTTAGACCCATTAAAGGGACTTATAGCGATTCCTGAAGAAGAGCACACCTTCTTGAGCAGAACAGCATTAGAAAAAGGTAAGGCAGAGCAATGGAAAAGGGAGGAGATGAAATGAGTATCAGGATAAGCGGACATCATCTCAAAATTTTGGAATATGTGTATTACTTCTCTGACTACGTTCCCTACGATTTTATGAAACTTATTCTTAAAAATCTTTACGGCGATACTTTCACAGAAAAAGTTTATGCTTGGATCAAATCGCTTGATGTAAACACGGAGATAGAAGTTATTACGCATTATGATGCGAAAACAAAAAAGTTTGTTCCTGATAGTATTTGTGAATTGGGTTGTCCGTATTTGAAAGGGCATAAAAGAGGTTCTTATAAGTTGGTGATCGAAGCGTTTAAGAGAAACCCTATTTTCTTTCCTTTCGTGCTGCTCGGTCTTGTTAAGAATAGCGACGAAGACGAATTAATGAAAAGAGGTTTGGAACCAGGTAAGAAATACAAACTGAAAGATATTCTACAAACTCGAGTTTGGTAAAAATGTATTCACCTCTTGCTTCTTTGTTTGTGTCTTCTCGGCCCTTGCTTGCTTCTGCTCGGCTTATGCGGCTCCGTTCTTCTTGGGTCGGCAATCAACAAAGATCTATCATATTCTAAAAACACATCCTTTAGTTTTTTATCTACCTGAACAAGAATTTTTGCTATCGCTTGCCTTATCGCATCCGCTTGTCCTAATATACCGCCGCCCTTTACATTAACGCTTATATCTACTTTTTCCGCAACCTTCCCGGCAAGAACAAGCGGCTCTGAAATTATCATTCTCGTAAGATGGTTACCATAAACGCTTAAAGGAATTTTATTAATCATAATCTTGCCCGTACCTTTTTTTCCTACAGCCCGCGCTACTGCGCGCTTTCTTTTTCCAACCGCTGTGAGGATTTCGCTTTTTTTCATCCTTTCCACCCCATTAGTTTACAAACATCACCAAGTAGCATGTATTTACATCTTATTTCTTCTGCTCTTTTTCCTATCCTTTCACCTTCAAGATTTTCTGGATTTCCTATATAAACTTTAAGTCTTCTCAACGCTTCCATACCGCGCACTTTTCTGCGAGGAAGCATTCCCCTTACAACGCGACGGAAAACGCGATCAGGTCTTAGAGGATAAAACGGCCCTTTTATAGGATCTCCTCTTTGGCGTTTCGCGGAAAATCTTTCAAGTATTCTTTCTTTACTTCCGGTAACGATTGATTTATCAGCATTAATCACGATTATTTCTTCGCCAAGTAGCAATTTCTTTGCAATTAAACTCGCCAGCCTACCGAGAACAGCACCTTCCGCGTCTATTACGGTTTTCTTTTCCATATCACACACCGTCAACAGATTATTCTTACTCCGCTTCCTATAGGATTTTTTTCTATTAATTCATGAATCGTTAAAATATTTCCTCCAGCGTTTTTTATTTTTTCTTTTGCCTGCGCGGAAAAAGACCATGCATAAATAGTTACAGGTTTTTTAAGCACACCGTATCCAAGAACTTTTCCTGGCACAACGACAACTTCGCCTTCCTTACAAATTCTATTAATTTTCGCGATATTAACTTCTACTTTTCGCCTCCTCGACCTCGAGAGTTCGTCCGCGAGTTTAAGTAAAAACGGTATTTTTTCTTTATAGCCACGACTGCGCAAGTCTTCTACGAGTTTTCTTAACACAGGATTTGTAGGACCTGTTGGTTTCATTTTTATTCACCTATTGGTGCGGGGGCTGGGAATACCAAAGAGGGGGAAGGGTGAACACAATGGGTAGTTGGGAAATATCACACATTTTGGTAATATAGCCAACTACCCATTGTGAAGGGAAGGAGATACTTTCCCCTTCATTCTTTGAACCCAGGAACCCACTAAGGGACAGGATATCTCATCTCTTTTCGATACTTAAGGCAGTGCCTTAAGTCCTGCGCCTTTGGCCAGGCTTGGCTACCCCCGCATTCACTATTTCTTTATTTTTTGGACATCCTTTTTTAAACTTTTTATTTTTTTCTTAAGTTCTTCTATCGCTGAGATGACTATTCTTTCAGGGGGTAGCCCGCATACACTTTCAACGGTAAATATAAATTTAGTTTCATCTCCGGAAATCTTTAATTCTGGGTCTACTTTCATACATTCTCCGCAAAGGTCGCAGTCTTCGGCAACAACTAACTTTTTATTCTCGAATTTTAATGCATTTTTGGAGCAAGCCTCAATCGCTTTCTCACTATTTTTTCCTTCCTTTTCCACAAAAGGAAAGTATCTGTAAAATGCTTTTGCGGCCTGCCATTTAGCATGGTTCTTTCCAAAACCTAGAACACCTGTTGCTTCTAACTTAAGTTTTTGGCCATCAAGAAGTTCAACTATAGGCATTTCAGGATAAAGAGGTTTAACGCTTTCATGCGTCGATTTTAAATCGTCTGCTCTTACTACACAAGGACCTTTTTTATCAAGAGCAAAAACTACTTGGCATTGCATACATCCTTTGCCTTCGCATGAACAATCTTCCGGGAGATTCAGTTCTTTTGGCTCGAAAACAAAGGGGATTAGCGATAATCTCTGCGCTATTAACTCATCGAAAAGAGCAGAGTCGTTTTCGTAAAAATCTACTTCCTTTATTGCAAGCACGGGAATCCCGCCAATCATTGTTCTTCTAAGAGCATTTGCAAACTGTGGATTAGAGCCTTCTAAAATGAATTTAATAACTCTTTCATCTTTTTCTATAATTTTCACCTTCATTATTATACCCTCCTTCCTCTTCTTCCTCCCGGTCTTCTACAGGAGTCGTGTGGAATAGGAGTGACGTCTTCTATTTTACCTATTTTAAGTCCTGCTCTTGCAAGAGCGCGAATAGCAGGTTGCGCTCCTAAACCAGGGGATTTCTGTTTTATGCCACCGGGAGCGCGAACTTTTATATGAACTCCTGTTATGCCTTTCGTCAAAGCCTCTTCGGCCGCGCGTTTTGCTGCGAGCATCGCTGGAAACGGATCGCCGCCTTCCCTATCCTTGTTGGTTATCATGCCAGATGAAACTCTTGAAATAGTCTCGGCTCCGGTGATATCGGTAATATGAACTATCGTAGCATTTCTTGAAGAGTATATGTGTGCAATACCCCATCGTATTTTTTTCTTTTCACTCATTTCCTTCACCCTGTTTCGCAACTACCGGCGGATTTTTAGCAAATGGACTCTTGAAATAGTATCCTATTTTATCTTCCCATTCTCTCCTCACCAACGCTGAAGGAAAGGTAAATCTTTTACCGTTCACTGCGATATGACCGTGAACTATGAATTGTCTCGCCTGTTTTAGTGTTGAGGCGAGACCTTTTCTCAATACTACTGTTTGCAATCTTCTTTCAAGCACGTCTTCTACAGTAAGATTCAAAACATCTTCGAGATTAGCGTCTTTTTCTAAGAGACCGAGGCGGTAAAGTTTACTTAAAAGTTCATTTTTAAGTTTTTCATCCGGATTCGCGAGCAATTCCCTTGCCCTTCTTCTAAAATTTCTCAAAATAGACTGTGCCTTCCATAATTCGCGCTTCCTTCTCAATCCGTATTTTTCCATTATTTCTTTTTCTTCTTTTATCCTCTGTGCATCCCATCTTCTTTTAGGTTTTTCAAATTTCGGTCTTTGCCTTCGCATATTTCATCACTTCTTCTTTCTTTGAACTCCAACAGTTCTTCCTTTTCTAAACGATGATCTGGTTCTCTGGCCGCGAACAGGCAAGCCAAGTTCATGTCTTATACCTCGATATGCTCTTATCTTCTTCAAAAATTCGATATCCTGTCTCACACCCATAGTTAAATCGCTTTCAGAAAGGTGCATATCTTCTCCTGTTACAGGATCTTTTCTACGGTTTAACATAAATGCGGGAATACCGTATTTTAAAGGATTTTTTATTACATCTTCTATTTTTTCGATTTGCTCATCGGTAAGATTTCCTATTCTCATCTCAGGGTCAAGACCGGCAACCAAGGGTATTACAGGAGCGAGAGATTGACCCACTCCTTTTATGCGAAGCAAGCCATGTCTGAGTTTAAACTTACCTTCTATTGTAGTTTCAAGAATTCTAACTATACCGCGTTCAACTTTTACTTTCTTCTTTTTCTCTGCCGCAGCCTGCTTTTTTAACTCTTCCAAACGTTTTTTCTCTTCTTCAAGAATTTTCTTTTCCTCTTCCTTTTTCTCATCTCTTACTCTACCTTTTTTTCTTCCCACTACATCACCTTTACTTCTTTAAGATGTTCTGGGTTTGCAAATATTTGTTTCAATTTATTACCATCACGTATTTCAACTATATAAGCGTTTCCTCTTTTCCCTATAATTTTTCCAGTAATACCGTGAAATCTGTGAAATGGTCTGCCTTTTTTACTCGAGGGATCTATAACTATTGATACATAACTCCCTATTGCAAATTCCTTCAAATACTTCGTTACTTTAAACTTCTCACATTTATCCTTTTTCAGTTTTTTCCGTGTTCTCGCTCTCGGACCATGCGATTTCGTTACCATAGAATCACAGAATTATTAGCAACCTAAGGTTTATAAATATTTTATGGTATCGAAAAATTTTCTTACATTTTCTGCGAGTTCCCATCTTAATTTTCCTACTTTATTTATAGCGCCTTTATTTTTAAGAATGCGCATGTTATATTTTTTAATTTCCACACCATATTTTTCGGATAGATATTTTTTTATTCGGTAAAATTTATCTCCGCATTTCTTTTGGTAAAGATGTAAAAGAATAAGAATATACGGATTTTTACGCTCTACGAGTTCGTTCAACCAGTATCTTCTTTCATCTATAGAAGTTTGGAAAAAACACTTTACATCGAGATAACATAAAGGAATTCCGTCTTCATCTTCAAAATTCACCAAGTTATTTTTTCTTACTTCTGAAATATATTCATACGGAATTTTTAAAAGTCTAGATATATTTTGTGGGAAAATTTTCTCCTGAAGCATAAGTTCGAGATGTACATCCTCTAATTCTTTCATTTTTCTTTTTCTTTTAATTATATCCAATAATTTCGTAGAATTATCACTTTTCATCTTTTTTTCCATGAAGAAGATAATTAACAAAATTTTATATATTTACTCTTCAGTAATTAAAGTAAAAACAACGATGCGGATAAACACTCATAAGAGTTAACTTCATTCTTCATTTAAGAGATAGAAAAAAGTTTCACTTAATCCCAAGAACTTATTTCTTAACATCTTTATTTAGTAACTCGTAATATTTTGTTTAAAATGGCGCCGGGGGCAGGAATTTCTTTTTGGTGAGGAAGGGTTGATAAGGGAGGGCGCGGCTCCCTTATCTTTGAACCTGCGTGCCGCAGAGCGGCACCAGGTCTCTTGAAGTAAATACTCCACATCCGCCGCCATTCGGAGTCAAGCCATAAAGTCATCCCTGTGTCGTTCTCTCAAGCATCGCCCTCTCATTGCAGCATACCTGCTTAACGCTTGAGAGTCTGGCGCGTTAACCGAGCTCCGCCACCCCGGCATTTAATATAAAGAGTGGTAATAGAGTTTAAATTATTTTACCTCTATTCTTATACTTTTTAAAAATTTCGCTGTATTCTTCAAAATCCTTTCCCAAAACTTCTTTCATTTTTCTCTGAAGAAAATACTCATAGTTTACTAAAGAATCTGGAACCAGTGTAATTATATCTTCCTCTGTTTTTTCTGTGATTTTCAGAGCACCCGCAACGTTCGTTCCGGATGAGATACCACCGGGTATTCCGTTTTCCCAAAGTTTTATCATTGTTTCATATGCCTCTTTGTTAGATATTTCGATTATTTTATCTGCTATTCGGGTAACTTCTCTGAAGTTTTCGGATTCTCCCTGTTCGCTTCTGTTCCGCAATCCAACCTGCCTACCGTCTTCCGGTAAAAGTGCAACAAGTTTTGTTTCCGCACCGCTGAAAACACGGCCGTAATAATGGCCCAAAGTGCTGCCGCATGTTCCCAGACCCTGGACTATTACCGCTTCACCGAGTTCGGAAGTCTCTTCTCCCAAGGTAAGGTTTCCGAAGGGGTTGCCTATTCCGTCGTGCTGATCGAAGTAGATGAAATCTTCGTGAATTTCCGCTTCTAATTTGGCGTTTGTTATCGGTCTTCCTTTCGCTCTTTTACTCAGCGGGCAGTAGCCCGACTCCGGCACCACTACTACATCTCCTTCAAGTTCTTCCAGAAGTTTCGGATTTGCATCTATTAAATCCTTTAAAATAAAGTATCTTATCTTCAGGTTACTTCCAACTTTTTTCAAAAATTTCGGTAGGGTTTTGGCGAAGTTTCCGGAACTCGTTACAGTTACCGTGGTTTTTCCTTTCAGTTCTCCTCTTACATCGTGAAGATAGTAAATCCCAGCAATCGCCCTTATTTTTATATTTTCTACTTCTGGCTCTAAATCCTCTCTTTTTATATAGATATTTCCATACGGGTTTAACTCCGGAGGGAGTTTCTGTAAAGGTGTGTTACCGTATCCCAAACCGTAGAAAAAATTTTCGAAACCCCTCTTGTATTTCTTCCAAAGTTCTTCAAGTTGCGAGACAAAGATGTTCACCCATTTCATTCACCTCACAAAATAGTTTTTAGAAGCATCTCTATCTTGAGTAAATCGAAAAAAAACAAGAATGAATTTTAAAATTATTTACAAAGACAAACATAATCATTCATAAATCCGATCATAAATAATTTATTATAAATTTCAAATTTATAAATCTTCGGTTTATTTATGGAGACCGTTCGTATAACCGCGGATTATCGCAAAAAACACGTAGTAAAAACAAAAGCCAGCGAATCTAATCTTCGACCGAGAAAAAGCGGTCTCGTGTGAATTCTTTTTAAAGAAACTATTTTCAGATCATCTTAGCACTCTCATTGATACGATAATATCAGGATAAGAAAAATGAATGCCGCACTGCTAATAAACTTTGTTATACTTATCTGATACTGTCTATCTCTAAAATAATAAAAATAAAAAACCAAAAAGATGGGGGTGGCACGAGCATTATCTAATTATAGGTATTCCGAAATCATCTTTTGTTTCTTCTTTTTGTACAGGACCGAGTAAGTAAGGGGATTTTACTCCTGTTAGTATCGCTATTACTTGAACTTTACCTGCGTATTCTGGCAATACTCTTGCTCCCCATATGACTTGCGCATCTGGCGATAATCTCTTTCCTATCAGTTCTCCAGCTTCGTTTATTTCTGCTAAGGTGCAATCCGGACCGCAAATTATGTGTATAAGCGCTCCTAATGCTCCGGAGTAATCCACTTCAAGTAATGGGTGGTTTAACGCTTTCATGACAGCATCTTTAACGCGTTGCTGCGAATCGCTTTCGCCAACACATATGGCACTTACCCCGCCAACGCTCATTACTGCTTTTACATCCGCGAAATCGAGGTTAACCAAAGAAGGTACCATTATAGTTTCGGTAATACCTTTTATCATCGTAGAAATGAGTTCATCGGCAAGTGCAAACGCTTGCTGAAGCGGTAATTGCCCGGCATAATCCAGCAACTTTTGATTTTCTATAACAACAACAGTGTCTGTAACCTGTCTGAGTTTTGAAAGCCCGTCTTCTGCTTTTTGTATCCTGGTTCCTTCCATTCTGAAAGGCATGGTAACAGCCCCTATCACGATTGCCCCGAGAGACTTTGCGGTTTCCGCTATTATAGGCGCTGAACCTGTTCCTGTTCCGCCTCCCAAACCGCAGGTTACGAATACTAGATCAGCACCTTCAAGTACTTGTTTAATCTCGTGTCTCGATTCCTGAGCGGCCTTTTCGCCTATTTGCGGATATCCGCCTGCTCCCAAACCGCGTGTTGTTTCTTTTCCAAGGAGAATTTTTTTATCCGCTTTCGTAATCGCCAAATGTTTTGCATCAGTATTCATTGCTATTATTTCAGCACCTTCTACACCCATTTCATAAAGTCTCGTAACAGTATTACAACCTGCTCCTCCTGCACCCACAACAACGATTTTCGCTTTATGCATTTCTATGTTAAATTCTTCCGCCACTTTGGTTTCCCAGTTCTGTGTTTCTGCCTGTACAGTTTGATTTGCATTCTCTTTTGGTTCGAAAACTTCTCCGAAAGTTTTGTTAAACGCGGATTTTATCAATGAATCCATTTTATCGCCTCCGACATATATTTTTTGGTAGACAAATTTTTTTATATTAAGTTTGCCTAATTATTTTCAGCCCGAGAAATAGTTAACCCTAAATAAGCCCGTTCAAGCCCGAGTACAATAGTCCGAATTTAGCCCCGAGTACAGCCCGAATACAAGTTTGATACATTTTCAGCCCGAGTATAATTATTTTTTCTTGTCTCAATATATAAGTTTATCTATTCTTTAGAATATAATTTTCAAGTTCTGTTAACTCATTGTTGGCCTAACTTATGCCGTTGAGCGAAATCCACGCGTTTATCTTTGTTATATTCCTTGTAAAGCCATGAACGTCAACAAGGAAGTTTGCGTCAGCGAGTTTTTTATATTTCGATTACACTTTTAATTTTTTCTCTTATTTCTTCGATCCCGTCCGGATAAGAGCGCTAAAGAGCATTTATGCACAACACTTGAGAATTAGAAAATTTATTAACGCCAAAACCCTTTGAAAGGGCGGTTTACGCTTAATAGAGTATTACACTGTAATAATTTTCTTATCCGGACAGGATCATTTCTTCTATTCTTTCATTAGTTATCGTATTTATTATTTCCTTAATTCTAAGAACGAAATCTCTTAAAGCGTTATAATCAATAT
>WAOA01000041.1 GCA_015521535.1 Candidatus Aenigmatarchaeota archaeon
CGGATATGGTTAAAGCGATTATTATTACTGCAGAGAGTAAGGGAGAAAGGGATTTTTTAGGGTGAATTAAGGAACTGCTCTCTCTATGGGACATTGCCATGAAATAGATATGGCATGATTATATAATAAAAGTTTTTGGTATAAAAAGGTTTTTAGTGAATTTTTGGACAGTGTCCTGATAACAAGCGAATTAAGCCGAAATGCGATAATTGAGCGAAAACTCCTGTATACAGCGGCACGGCACGAAGAAAAACGGTTTCGCGGTTAATTTCTTTTTTAGCACTGAGTTTCGCTCTTATTAGGACAGGACCGGAAATTATGGGAGAAGGATATAAACTTTACATTTCCAGAATCTCTGTTTTCTTCAAACTTTGGTTTATCAATTTTTCGACATCTATTTCTGATTCGAATTTATTTATCAATTTCGGATCAGGTTTTGTTACAGGATGTTTTGCTATCATAAGCGAGCAGCAATCAGGATATGGCTGAATCGATATATTATAAGTCCCTATTTTTTTCGCGATTTCAATCACTTCCTTTTTATCCATTCCGGAAAGCGGCGCTAACACAGGTACTTTTGCTACCTCGTAAATTATTTTAAGATTATCCAAAGTCTGCGAGGCTACTTGACCTATGCTATCTCCTGTTACCAATGCCTTTGCATTTTCTCTTTTTGCTATTTCATTTGCTATCCTTGTCATTATCCTTCTGTACATCACCATTCTATATGATGATGAAACTGTTTTTATTATCTCGTTCTGCACTATTGAAAAATCCACCATATAGAGTTTTGCCCCGTTTTGGTAAGCAGAAAGTATCTTTACTATATTTTCTATTTTTTTCCTCACAGCAGAACTATGAAGCGTTTTATTGAAGAAGTGGACAAAAATAACTTTACAACCCCGTTTCATAATAAGAAAACTTGCAACAGGTGAATCTATACCACCGGAAAGCAGACATATAACTTTTCCACCTGTAGTTACAGGCAAACCTCCTATACCGTAAAATTTTTCCGTGTAGACAAAGCTTTCTTTTTCGCATATTTCAATGAAAACTCTTATATCGGGGCTTTTCATAGAGACTTTTTTCCCGAACTTGTGAACAACATATGCACCAACACTTTTATTAATTTCTAAAGAAGTCAGCGGAAATTTTTTGTAAGAGCGCTTACTTTCTATTTTGAAAGTTTCGAAATCTTTACCATTTAAAATCTTCACAACTTTTTCTTTTATTTTTTCTATATCATTTTCCACGCGCTTAGCAGGAGAAAAATATTCTATTCCCGGTGTTTTCTCCAAAATCATTTTACTTTTCTGAAAATCTTTAACCTCTGCAACAATTCTACCGTATCTTCTGTAAACCTTTTTGGCATTATTTCCAAGGCCTTTTTTAATATTTTCCATAAGTTTTCTTTCGAAAAACTCGCGATTTTTTCCTTTAATTCCGATTTCTCCGTAATGGATTATCACCAATTGCATGTTACATAAATTAATTTCTCTTATTTAAGTTATTTTCTCTTAACATTTAAAAAATTCAAGAAGATAGGTTTCGTATAAGAAAAAGATAATATTTCATTCAATTTTCAGATTTTCTTCCCGTATCTTTTCATTAAGAGAGAATTGGAAACAACGCTCACGCTGGAAAATGCCATGGCAGCAGCGGCTATCATTGGATTGAGCAAAATTCCGAAAAACGGATACAGCACTCCCGCTGCAATCGGAATTCCAACAACATTGTAAATAAACGCCCAGAAAAGGTTTTCTTTTATCTTTCTCAGTGTGTATTTGCTTAATTTTATTGCTTTAACCACATCTCTCAGATCATCTTTTATGAGAATTATTTCTCCGGTTTCCATCGCTATATCCGTGCCGCTTCCGATGGCTATACCCACATCTGCCTGAGCTAATGCGGGAGCATCGTTAATACCGTCTCCAACAAATATAACGGTTCTTTCCTTCTCCTGCAGTTCTTTTACCTTCTCAGATTTTTCCTGAGGTAGAACCTGAGCAAGCACATTTTTTTCATCTATTCCGGCTTGCTTTGCGATAGCTTTTGCTGTTCTCTGATTATCTCCTGTTATCATCCACACATCTTTTTTCATTTTTTTAAGCGTTTCAACGGCTTCTTTTGAAAATTCTTTTAATGTATCAGCAACGGAAATCACCCCAGTAAGTTTTTTATCGAAGGCTAGCAGTACAACGGTTTTTCCTTCATTCTCCAATTTCTGAACAATATTTTCAACCTCTTCTTCTATTTCAATTCCATTTTTTCTTATAAACTCTCTGTTACCAACGAATATGAATTTGTCTTTATACCTGCATTTTATACCGAGTCCTGCAAAAGTTTCATATTCCGTACCTTCTTCTATACCCATCTTTCTTTTTTTCGCTTCTTTTACTATTGCTTCACCTATAGGATGTTCACTACCCTTTTCACCTATTGCTGCAATTCTGATCACTTCATTTTCATCATAGTTGTTAAAACCTACAACATCAACAACTTCCGGTTCGCCTTTTGTAAGCGTACCGGTTTTATCAAATATTATAGTATCCGCCTTATGTGCTGTTTCAAGTGCTTCCGCATTTTTTATGAGAATACCCTTCTCCGCTCCTAAGCCGGTGCCTACCATTATTGCAGTCGGTGTCGCAAGGCCTAGAGCGCATGGACAAGCTATAATAAGCACGGCTATTAAAGTTGTTAAAGCAAAAACAAACGACATACCCGCGATAAAATACCAGAAAATGAAAGAGAAGATCGCAATTAATATAACAATGGGAACAAAATATAGTGAAACCTTATCTGCAAGCAGTTGTATAGGAGCTTTAGATGCCTGAGCTTCTTCAACGATTTTTATTATTTGAGCCAGAACCGTATCCTTCCCAACCGCCGTTGCCTTGAATTTGAGTAAACCGCTTTTGTTTATAGTACCTCCTATAACTTTATCGCCTTTTTTCTTTGTCACTGGCATGCTTTCTCCGGTTATCATGGATTCGTCAACAACCGATCTACCTTCTATAACAACACCATCTACAGGAATTTTTTCTCCTGGTTTCACAATTACTATATCCCCTATCTTAACCTCTTCTACAGGAATTTCGATTTCATTACCATTTCTAATAACCTTTGCGGTTTTTGCCTGCAAACCAATAAGTTTTTTCAGCGCTTCAGAGGTTTTTCCTTTAGTTACACCTTCTAGATATTTTCCAAGAAGTATGAACACAAGAATAAATGCAGCGATTTCGTAGTAGAGATCCTCCAGTCCGTATTTACCTGTGCCGATCCATATTGCAGCAGAAATAGCTATACTGTAAATATAAGCAGCTGTGGTTCCTATAAAAACCAAAGAGTCCATGTTAGGAACTCTTCTTAAAAGTGCTTTCGCCCCGGAAATGTAAAGTTTAAACGCAGCGATTATCACGGGTGTTGTTAAAATGAGTTGTATTAATGCTTGAAGCGGAACGTTTTCTATAAAGGGCACAGGTAAGCCAACCATCCAACCCATAGAAAAGTAAAGTAAAGGTATACCAAAAATAAGAGAAACGATAAATCTATTTCTCAAATCCCTTATCTCCTTTTCCCTTTCTTCCTTTTCTTTATCTATTGGTAACTTTTCTTCAATCTTATAACCAAGATCGGTTATTATCTTTTCTATCTTGCTTCTGGTTATAACTTTTGGATCATATTTTATAATCGCTCTTTCATTGACAAATTCTACTTTCGCCTCTATAATACCTTTTGTTTTATTTAATGTATTTTCTATCAAATTGGAACAATGTGTAGAGTGCATACCACCTATTTTCAACTCTTCTTCCACTACGTTTTTTTCTATAGCACTGTATCCAAGATCAGAGATTATTTTCTTTATCTCATTAACATCTATCTTCTCGGGATCATAAGATATGGTTGCAATGTTAGACGCGAAATTAACAGAAACTTCGATTATGCCAGGAGTGGAGGAGAGAGTCTTTTCTATATTAACAGCGCAACTGACGCAGTGCATATTGGATATAATCAATTCTATTTTTTTCACAATCCCACCCATATATTTTCATTTAGTATGTTTACTGTATATTAAAAAGAATAGCCCAAATATACCTGTTGTGATAGCATCGTAAAACCAGAACTCTGTAGGTACGTTCCAAAATGTTTTATTCATTAATAGCGCTATCCACCCTATTAAATACGCGAGTAATCCGCATATAAAAAATATCCATGCGAGTAATGTAAATTTGTTTTTCATTCGCACCACCTATCTAATTTTAGATATATCAAAAATATATAAAGGTTTGTAATTATTAGACTTTACATGCGAATTAAAATAGGGAGTATGGTAAAATTTTACACGATTATTTTGCTTTATGAAGGGAATAAGCATGGATATGAGTTGATTAAAAAACTTAGAGAAAAATTAGGAAGAAATATAAGTTCTGGTCAGATTTATCCATTTCTAAAAGTTTTGGAGAACAATAAAATTATTAAAGTTGAGAAGAGAGGGGAGAGAGACAAAAAAATTTATTCGCTTACGAAAAAGGGCAAGGCATTTGCGGAAAACATGTTATCTCGTTTCGGAGATCTTATAGATATAGCAATAGAACCTAAATTAAAAGTCTGCGCTCACTGTGGCTGTAAAGTTTATAAAGGCGGTTACCAGGAAAAAATAGGAAAAAGATACTTAACATTTTGCTGTAAGCACTGTGCCGATTCTTTCAAGAAAAGTAAAAAATGAAAAATAAGCAGCACGAGATGTTCTAATAAGATCAGAACTTGTGTAGAAAAAATTAACTGCGAAACCGCTTTTTCCTCGCGCTGTTCGAGTGCGCAGAATTTCGCCTCGCTATGTGCTTGTTAATTCCGTGTTTTTTGCTTATCTTTTACAGTATTTTCTATTTCTGAAATAAAAAAGTATAGCAAGAAATATGAAAATCAATCCGAAGATAAGAAAAATTTTATTGTAAGTCATTAGAAATGCAGCAGAACTAAAACCAAACACTGCAAAAAATCCTACTACTAACGGAGAACAGCATAAACCAAAAGTTCCTAATATGCCGAAAAAAACTGAAATTATTCCTGTACCGAGCAAGGCACCTTCTTTTACTTTAGATATCCTTTCTTTTATGGCATGTTTTGTTATTTTCAGGTTACATGTTTTATGTTTTCTGCACCATGCTTCGCATTTTTCCGCCCATTTCTTCTCTTTGTACTTTAGTTTACATTCTTCACAAATCCAAAAATTTTTAACCTTCTTCACCATTTATCACTTCACCTTCAATTGAAATAATTTTAACCTCTGGTTTTATGTTTTTTCCAGCATTTCTTAACGCTTCCTCTACTATATACTTTAAACCGAAACAGCACGGTACCTGCATATGCAGAACTGTTACGCTTTTTATGTTATTCGCTCTGAATATTTCTGTTAACTTTTCTTTATAGAATTCTACATCATCTAATTTCGGGCAGGCAATAAGCAATATTTTTCCTTTTAAGAAGCGTGCGTGAAAATTTGGGTATGCGAAACCTGTACAGTCCGCTGCTATAAGAAGATCGGCGTTTTCAAAATACGGTGCATTAACGGGGATAAGTGTTAACTGTATAGGCCATTGTCTGAGTTCAGATGAAAGTTTAGGCGGTAATTGATTATCAGATTTTTTTCTCTCTAAAATTCTTACTTGCGAGCCCGGACATGCACAGGGTTCGAGATGAATTTTTTCTTCTTGCTCTTCTTCCAACGGGTTTTCTATTCCAATCTCATTAAGATAATCCAAAGCCTCTTTGAGATATTCATGTTCACCGTGCTCTTTGAGATGCTTTAAATGTGCTTTAACAACATTCATGCCCTGTTTGAGCAATCTTTCCATGACTTTTCTTTCATTATATGGTTCGACTTCTTTTTCTACAATCTTTATCGCACCTTTAGGACATGAACCAATGCATGCCCCTAAACCGTCGCAATATATCTCGCTTACGAGCCGTGCTTTTCCGTCTATTATTTGCAGCGCTCCTTCAGGGCAGTTGGGTATACATGCTCCGCAACCGTCGCATTTTTCCTCATCTATTTCTATTATTTTTCGTCTGATTTTCATAGTACATCACCTTTTTTCTATTAATTTTTCGTTCGACTATTTTCCACAAAAATCTGAATAGTGGAAGTGTTTCGTAATCTTCCTTAAGGTGCATGAGATACTCTCGTATACCTTCCTTTCCAAAGCGTTTTTCCATATATTTGATTTTTTTCTTTATACCGAAGGGACTATGTCTCTTAATTTTCTTAAAAATATTGAGAGAGGTACCGTCTAAATATTCATGTAGATCCCTCCAATCCTTCCCACTTCTTTGTAAACTTCTTGTTATATGTTCTTCAAGTTTAGGCATATTCTCACGTTCTAACCAATTTACAGGTTTTCTTTCCTTTGAGTATATCACATGTCTCAAATCTTTTACCGTATTTTTTCATGTGTCTATCTATCTTGTCCAAAATCCTGGCTATGTTTTTATCAATAGAGTATATTCTTGTTTTCCCGTGTTGTTTTACGTTCAGAAATCCGCACGCTACAAGACATTGTAGATTATGCGACACTCTGCTCTGTTCAAATCTTAGTTCTTTGCAAATCTCGCTCACCGTTTTATGACCTTTTTCCTTAAGTAATTTTACTATTTCGAATCTGGTTTCGTTTGAAAGTGCTTTAAAGAATGTTTTATAAGATGAAAATCTCATCATATGATAATTATGTCATGAAAAACTATTTAAAAGTTATACAATTCAGATTATCGATAATAGGAAAATATTCTTTACAGATACCTAACTATCGTTGCTGCGAACTATACTGGATAGTCAGAGAAATTATCGGTGGAGAATCATAATAAACCGTAATTTATAATTTTAAAACTATGAAACATACTTTATTTTGTTTTTCCTATTCTTAATGCATTCAGTATAACAGCCAAACTCAATCCTAAATCACCTATAGCAACGGCCATCCATAAACTAACAACTCCGGGAAATGTAAGAACCGCAAAAGAACCTTTAATCGAAATGGAAGCAAAAATATTTTGCTTTACAACAGATATTGTTTTTCTGCTTAACTCAATAAGATATATTATTTTTGTTAAATCATCATGCATCAGAACAACATCCGATGTTTCTATAGCCACATCCGAGCCAATAGCACCCATTGCAATTCCAACATGCGCCTTAGCCAGAGCCGGGGCATCGTTTACACCGTCACCAACCATAACTACATGCTCATATTTTTTTAACAGTTTATCTATTACTTCGACCTTATCCTCGGGTAAAAGTTCGGCATAATATTCGTCTATTTTAAGTTTTTTTGCGATCGCTTTTGCAACTTTTTCATTATCTCCCGTAAGCATGATTGTTTTAATTCCTCTGTTTTTTAACTCTTTAATAACGCCGTAAGACTCCTTTCTTATTCTGTCCATCAGTGCGATTATTCCTATAACCCGGTTTTTATCCCCTATTAAAACGCATGTTTTTCCTTCTCTTTCAAAATTTTCTATGAGTTTATCTGAAAAATCTATATTCTGTTCTTTAAAGAAGTTTCTATTCCCGACATAAAACATTTTTCCATTAATCTTTCCTTTTATCCCCTTTCCCGCAATTGATGTAAACGATCTCACGTCTATTAATTTGATATTTTCTTTTTTTGCCCTTTCTATAATTGCTTGGGCAAGAGGGTGCTTTGATTTTACTTCCAGCGAAGCCGCTATTTCCAGCACCTTTTTTTCCGAATATTCGCTCACCGTAACCACATCCGTTACTTCAGGCTTACCTTCTGTTAATGTCCCGGTTTTATCAAACACAATAACTTTAGCATTTTTAATTTCCTCGAGATAGTTACCGCCTTTTATTAAAACACCGTTTCTTGCAGCCGATGTTATGCCTGAGACCATTGAAACAGGCGTTGAAATCGCTAAAGCACACGGACAGGAAACAACAAGCAACACCAATGCTCTGTAGAACCATTCCTCGAATTCCAGACCGAAAATAAAAGTAGGAATTGTCATTACGAGAAAAGCGAGAATTACAACAAAAGGCGTGTAATGTCTTGCAAATCTGTCAATAAATGCTTCTGTTTTCGACTTTTCTTTCTGCGCTTTTTCTAAAATTTTTACTATCTTAGAGAGAGTAGTTTCTTCGGATTTTTTGGTTACCCTTATTTCAAGATAACCGTCTTCGTTGATTGTTCCCGCATAGACATTATCTCCTTTAGTTTTTAAAACAGGCATACTCTCTCCTGTAATAGGAGCCTGGTTTACCGAAGATGAACCTTTGATTACTATTCCATCCAGAGGTATTCTGTCTCCCGGTCTGATAATAATAATATCTCCTACTTTTACTTCGTGAACATGTACCTCAACTTCTTTACCGTTTCTCTTAACTCTCGCCCTTTCCGGTGCAAGTTTCAAGAGAGATGCTATCGATTTTCTCGCTCTTTCCGCCGCGTACTCTTCCAGAGATTCGGCAATATAAAACAAAAATATAACGGCCGCTCCTTCTTCTCCGTGACCTATAGCAAAAGCGCCGAATGTAGCGATTGTGACGAGAAGATTTATACCTATCCTTCCTTTTAATAATGCGGAAATACCGTTTTTTACGATAACATGGCCGGCGACTATTACTACGCTTAAAAATAGAAGTTGTGCGTAAAATTTAAAGGATGTAAAAAACTCCAGATAAAGCCCGCTCCCGAGCAAAATCCCAGCAAACGCTATTATAATGAGTTTTCTTTTCAGACTTTCCCCTATTTTTAAATCTCTGCTGCATGCGCTGCATCCGTTCGTATGTTCACGCATATTTTACTATCACCTGTAATTACTTGAAAATTAATATCAGACGTAATTTTTACTTAGTGTTTTGCATGAGCAAGAGCCATTTTCATTAAATTGATAACATGCCTATCGGCGAGAGAATAATATATCTGCTTACCGCTCTTCCTGAATTTAACGAGATTCATGTTTCTAAGTATTCTTAACTGATGCGAAACACCTGATTGCGAGATTTTCAGCAGTTTTGATAACTCACATACGCACAATTCTTTATGTGAAAGCGCTAAAAGTATCTTTATACGTGTAGCGTCAGAAAGAGTCTTGAAGTTTTCCGTAAGTTTAAGAATGATGTCCTCTGAAGGCATTTTGGATTTGACTTCTTTAAGTAACTTTTCATTTACTTTAAAGGATTCGCATACGGCATTCATATGAATATGTGAGCAATTATTCATATATAAATCTTTCTTCGATTAAGCACATAAAAATACTCTATTTAATTTCTCTATAAACGGCTCCCCGTAAAACTTGTATATTCCTGAAAACGTATGCACCGTCTTTTTCTATTGTCCCTACCTGCTGCCATATTTGTTTGAAAGTGTCGTAAACTTCCAAATCGCCTTTAAGTATAATTGTCGGTACTTTGGTTATGTTGTATTTATTTATCAATTCTCTTCCTTCCCGTGAGTTAATATCGATTATTTTTTCATTTTCTATTGCCAAACCCATATTTATGAGTATTTGTTTATGTATCCTCACATCATAACAATCGTTACAACTTGTGTCATTGAGCATAATTAATTCAACCAGCCCTCTTATTACACCTGTGTTTACATCAACGTAAGGAGCTCCTGTCTCGAAAATATAATAGCCATTTTTTGCTTTAGCGCCAGATTGCTTTAAATTCTGTGCTACGGAATAAAGATCTATATCTGATGAGAGCAGTAATGCCGGTACGCGCTTGATTTCGTATTTTTTGATAATTTCATTACCTTCCGTTGAGTTAAAATCAATCTTTTTTCTTTCTGAAAAAACAACACCGCTTTGCTTTAAAGCATTTAAAACAGTATCAAAATTATAACACAACTTACACTTTGAATCTTCGATTATTATTGCAGATACGAGGCCTGAGATTTCAAATGTTTTTGTATTTATGTAAGGAGGTTGTACGTTATTGAAAACTAATACATCTTCATTTTTCACAAAGTCCTGAAGGGAAACTCTATCGATATCGCCTTTCAAAATCAAAGTAGGAAGTTTTTCTATCCCGTATTTTTTAATCAAATTCATTGCTTTCTCTGAAGAAATATTCAATTCTATTTCTTTTGTAATATTAATATTCGAATTTTTTATCTGAGATATTACAGGAGTTAGATCAAAACATACATCGCATTCGGGTAAAATATATATGAGATTTACTTCAGGAATTTTTGTCAGTTCTTCTATTTCAGTTTTTTTGATACCAACTTCATTTTTAACTTGGTATATAAGAAAAAGATTTAAAAACATAAAAACAGCAAAAGTGACAATACCTAAAACCAAAATATTCTCTTTCTGTAATTTGAATTTGTTTTTTCTTTTTTTCATTGTTACTCTTCTCCTTTTCGATTTACATCATCATATAGTGAAACATACTAATTATACTCTGATATATCATATGGAAGGGATTTAAAACGTTCATATACATTGACATTATATTTATCATTCCTTTACCGCTATATCCTCCGCAACCCGTATGCTGAATTTTTCCGTTTCCTTGGTTTCCGCACATAATTTGTTCCATTGATTCATAATTTCCCGTTTCTGTGTTTTCCATCATATTCATATGCATACCCATATATGCTGATACAGGATATATGCTTAGTGTTGCTACGATTAGTGATGTTAAGATATAAATTAATCTTCTCACAATTCTCACCTTTTTAACTTCTTAACATCCACCTACCATTCCAGGAAGATTTTCTATATTCTTCTTCAAAATATCAGAAGATTTACCTGTTGAAGAACTGTACTGAGATACCTTTACTGAAAGTTCCTCTACTGTATTTTTTATTTCTACAAGTTCTACAGCCTGTATAGTTGAGATTATTATCAAAACCCCCAGAATTACCGCTGCTATTTTTGTTTTTATATTACGCTTTTCTACCTTTCTTTTACGCTTCATATTCCTCACCTCTTATATTCTCATAAACTCTTTTGTCTCACCCTTTGAAACGGCGAATATCACGAATTCTTCTGTTTTTTCACCCGGCATTCCAGGTGAACCTGAAGGCATTCCCGGTAAGGCTATACCTTCTATATTTGGCTGCTCTTCCAAAAGTTTTTTTATAGCTTCTATTGGTATGTGACCCTCAACATAATATCTTCCGATTTTAACCGTATGACAACTCCATAATTCGCGAGGTATTTTAAGAGTTTCTTTAATATTTTCAATATTCTGTGTCTCTCTTGTTTTTACTTCAAAACCTTCTGATTTAAGATAGTCGCCATATATCTTACAGCAGCCGCATGTAGGAGAGTAATAAAGTTCCGCAGTATACTTTACCTGATTATTTCCACTAATACTCGTAAAAGTAAATATTAATGAAAGCGAAACCGGTATAATAAGAGCGAGTAAAATATATTCTCTTTTCATGCTAACAACCTCCAACCATTCCAGGTAGATTTTCGATTTGATTAATATCCTTTCCCGCTACTTGTACAGCCAAAGATATCATACCTTTAGGATAAAATGCGGTTTTCCATTTCATCGCTTCTCTCAAAATCTCTGCATCACTATAGTTTGTATATTTCATCAGCGCAAGGGTGAGAGCCTGTAAAGCAGGATTATGCTGACATCCGCATCGTAAATTTCCCTGAGCATCTATTCCCTGCGGGCCAACTCCGCAGCAAAACTCGCAGCTTATGCCGCGAGGAGCTGCTGCAAGGTTTAGATATCTCTGCCATGTCTCAGGATCATTATTTTTCACTTCCTCCTTAAGCGAATAATACCATCTGGCAAGGTAATTAAGAGAATTGGTTATATCATCGAACGTTATTCCTCCGAGTTTTTCGCTATATTCAGGTGTACCAGAAGGAAAGATTATTTCAATCACTTCTTCTTCTGAATTTGCGTTCTTGAGTTCAGGAAAAACGGTTGCGATGGCCATTGCGGTAGAAGAAATTTTTGATACATCTACATCGGAAAGATCTACTGAAGAAATTACCCTCGACGCCTTTGAACTTTCACTGCTCGGAGAGAAAGATTCCAGATTATTTTTAATTTCTAGTATTTGAAGGTGATTGAAAAATACAATTCCCGAGACTATAACAAGCACCAAAATTGTTAAATTTTCGAATTTTGTTTTTTTCGTTTTCCGTGACATATTCATCACATATATCCAATATCTGATATATTTAAATTTTTATATGCTTATAAAGATTTTCTTACACATTGATATTCCAAGTAAAAACTCTTTCAGGAACGTTGTAAACGTCTTTAATCACAAGTTTTATGTACGAAGTTTTATCTTCGAGTTTAGGGAATATTAAAATCCCTCTTCTATGATGTCCTCCGGGTGGAGAGCCTTTCCATTCAACAGGCAAATATTTATTTCCTTTATCATCCTCAAGAATTGAAATTTCCGTCAAGTTAAAATCCAATGAACCCCAGTGTGTGTTTATCGCTATTTCAAATTTTACCTCTTTATCAAAACTAAAATCTAAAGGTTTAACTTCTATGCTTACACGGTTTTCGTTGTTTGTTTTTGAAGGTAGTTCGGTTTGTATGGTATTCGTTCCCGGATTTACTTTATCTATTGAAACGGAAGTATCTGATAAAGAGGTCGTGAGAAATGCAAGAAAGACTATAGGTATCGATAACGCTATTGTAAGATTTCTTATAAATTTCATATCGTAACTAAAAAGTTTGCGGGAAAATCCTCTGTTTTTGAAAAGTTTATTTTTCTGTATTATGTGAAGCATAAATACGATTCCTATGAAATTAGAAAAGATACCGAGTGTTAGGAATGCAACTTGGTATTTAGATAAAAATAAAGCAACCGCAGATAATCCTATAATAGGAAGAGTATCTGCAATATGGTGTAAACAACACGCTACCATTGAACCCGTGGATACGCTTCCACTCGCTAAAACCTCTGTCTTTGCTGTGCTAGCCTTGCGGATATACGATCTTATATGAGTGTAAAGCCCTATCTGAATACCGAATCCTATTATAAGCGTTAACATCCAAGGCCAGAATTCAAGAAATTGTTTGAAAGTGTGTTCTATAGAATTTGCTAGAGTTAAGATGAATAAATATATAAGAAAAAGCCCTCCCGAACCTATAATACCGTTTTTTATACATTTATGAGTTACCGATTCTTTAGGTTTTTTCATAATAATACCCATGAAATTAGTAAAAATATCAGACTGGATATTACAAGTAAACTTAAAGTTATTACAATTTTCTGAAACGGAATTACACGCTTTTTTATCATATCTCCGATATGAAAAGCAACTATCGTTACCAAAGTTCCTGTTATCATACCTAATAGTAATTTATCTATGCCGAATATCGTATAGCGTAAATCTCCTATAAGTCCAGCGTAGTAAAAAGGTATTACCGTTAAGAGAAATGCTACAATAACTAAAACATAATTTTGAAAGGGTATATATTCCTTTTTAATCTTTTTAGCAGCCCATAAAACAGTTGAAACTATGAATGCTCCTATCCATATACCCACAATTGTATCATCGATTCCGTAAAACCTTGTTATTGCTACTCCGGATCCTACCGCTGCTGTACATAAAGGACAGTGTGCCTTGGCGTATGCAAAAAGTCCTGTAATAGCCGAAATGAAACCTTTGAATAAATTCTGCAATCTCCTTTTCATAGAATAAATATAAAATGAAACAACCCTTAAGATTTAAGGTGAAACCAGTTTCACCCGTTCCTTTTAATTACTACCATGTTTGTCATTCCTCTTCTTCTCCTTTCCACGAGATTTTTCACTTCAAGTTTATCTAGTATTCTGCTTACTTTTGCCTTGGAAAATCCTGTTTTTTCGACTAACTCACTTTGAAAAACAGCTCCACCGGAATTAGCAATTATTTCAAAAACTTTCTTTTCATCTTCGCCGAGAGATTTTATAACAATTTTAGAGGTTTTATTTTCCTTCCCTATAATTTTTCCGAAGTTTATCCATAGATATATGCCTGCTAAAAGTATTAGAAAAGAAATAGTAAACCCTATGTAACTTATAAGTGGAATATTTTGTGCGTGCGGACATTCTTCTGGCATATTCACTCCGCATACTTGCTGACATTCTATTGCCTGGATTTTCATGATATCATCTGTAAACATGAAGAAAAGAATAAATAGAATTGAAGATAGAAAAATTATTCCGGTACTTATTAAACGAATTTTATTTATTTTCATTTTTTCTCACCAATTTGCAAAAACCGCAGATTTCCTGAGATGTTAACTCTGAACAAATTTTACACTCTAATAATTTACTTTCTTCATATTTTAAAAACCTTGCATAACTTGCAATAGATTTTACCATTTGGTATCTAAAATCTTTGTGAAAGCTTTCGATTTTGTATAAAATTTCATACCATTTTTTTCTTTTAGGGTCGATTACACAGTTGAAATACGTATGTGGGCAGACATCTTCTTCTATATATCCTATTCCCTTTTCCCTACAGAAAAGTTCGCACTCTTTATTACCAACATAAAACAAAGGTCTTATTTTTGTTAAAAGTTTTGGGTGTGTGCCTTTAAGAAGCGGTCTGAATTTTGAAATCCACTCAAAGTTTTTGTTCAGAAAATTTTTGAAAAAGAAAACGAGAAAATCATCCATGTTATGACCTGTTGCAAGCTTGCTTGCACCTTTTTCACGGGGAATTTTGTTCATTAGATATCTTTTTATAACACCGCAAATGCTACATATTGGACGAGAGCTTTTTTTCCTAATCTCTTCAAGATCAATTCCCAAATCCTTTACATACACGGTTTCCATCTTCACTTCAGCAAGTTTTGCCTGCTCTTCCACAACTTTCTGAACTTTTTCTGAAATAGGTAAACAAAAGTTTATGTGAAACGCTTTAAGTTCGCAATTAACACTATTCTTTTCCATATATTCTTTCATAGCAAAAAGAGCGGTTGCGCTATCCTTTCCGCCGCTCAAAGCTATGAAAATTTTATCTCCTTCTTCAACGAGTTTATGCTTTTCTATTGTTTTGAAGATTCTTTTTTTAACTACGTCAAGCATAATGTTTTTCATAAAAATTAAAAATTATAAAAATTAGGTTTTGAGAAAATTATCCTGAGTTCTTACTTAAAGAAGTCCAAAAATTTTTAGTCTTTTTGTTACATTTTCAAGTTCTATTAAAAAAGATGTATCCAAAAGGACATTCATTAAGATTAAATCCCTATAAGCATAGCTCTCCCCTCAACGGCTTTAAACACAAAATAACCTAGAGAAAGAAATATACAAGTTAAAATACCTAAAAACGCTAATTCGGAAAATATCTCCATTAAGCCAAGACCATTTATTCCTATATCTCTTATCATCTCTATCGCTTTGGTTGTTGGCAAAATCTTTGAAATAGATTGAAGCGGCTCTGGAAATATTTCAACAGGATACCATACGCCAGAAAGAATTAATAAAACACTTGAAAATGTCCATGAAAAATCTGCAATACCTTCTCTCCATGCACCTAATGCTGCTATGCATATTCCAAGCCCGTGAAAACAAAGAAAGGTAAGAATAAAAACCAATAAAGCCAAAAATAGACTTCCTTTAAATTCAAATTCGAAAAAGTAAAGGGCTATTAAAATAAGTATCATGTTGGTAATTAATATCTGGAGTAGTGCTACTCCAGCTTTTGCAAGAAGAAATGCTATCCTTGAACCAGGAGATAAGAAAAAATATACAGAAGTTCGCATATATTTTTCTCTTACGAACACATGGGAAATAGGACCGAGATTTATTCCTATTGCTTGCCATATTAAAGTCCCTGAAAGAATAAAAGTCACGAAAGTTTCCTTTGTTAAATTGCCCATTCCTTTGAAACCTTGCGCAAATGCAGATTCCCACACAAAAACAAATGCGATGAAAAAAGTTAAAGTCCCTATCAAATCCCAAAGTAATCTTTCTTTCCATCTCAAAAATTTCTTAATCTCAGATATTTGCAATGCGAAATAATCTTTTAAAAATTTTTTCATTACTCTGCACCTTTCAGACTTTTTCCAGTGAAGTGAATAAATACATCTTCCAAAGTAGGAAGGGCTGTAACTATATTTTCTATTTTGGTGTATTTTTTTATTTTTCTAATTAATTTATCTAAATTTTGAAGATCATCAATTATAATTCTTAATCTTTCGACTTCTTCGAGAAAATATACATTTTTTACAAAATCGAGCGAATTAAGTTTTTTCAATAATTTTGAAGAAAACTTTTTTACCCTTACCTCTATTACATTTTGTTTTTTCAATAATTTTTTAAAATTATCAGGAGTATCTATTTTAATTATCCTTCCATTATCCATCAAAGCAATTCTATCGCATAGTATATCTGCTTCTTCCATATAATGAGTTGATAAAAGAATTGTAGTTCTTTCTTTTTTATTCAAATCTTTCAAAAATTCTCTTACTTTTAAGGCTATGTTCGGGTCTAAGCCTATGGTAGGCTCATCTAATATAAGAATTTCAGGCTCGTTTATTAGTGCCTTTGCTAAGCAGAGGCGCATGATTTCGCCTGTGGAATATAAATCTGTGTATTTATTCGCTTTATCTTTTAAATCGAAGAAATCTAAAAGTTTCTCGACTTTCTTTTCCAAATTCTTTACATCGTAAAGTTTTCCGTAAACCATAAGATTCTCCTTTCCTGTAAGTTCCCACCATAAATTTGCTCTTGCAAAAACCGCATTTATTTTTCTGGAAATTTTTGAAAAATTTTCCGGGATACTTTTGCCAAAAATATATACTTTGCCTTTATCAGGCCTAAGTAGTCCAGTAATTATTTTAAGAAGTGTTGTTTTTCCTGCTCCATTTGGCCCAAGCAAACCAAATATTTTCCCACGCTTTACTTTAAAAGTTATATTCTCAAGAACAGGTTTGTATTCTGGAAAGAAAAATAATTTTAAACTATTTAAAAAGTCATTCGCTTGTTTTCTGTAATATTTATGAACATTTAAAACTTCAATAACATGGGTCATGGAAAAAATATACCATTTTTGTATTTAAATTTTCATCACTCGGTATATCGAATTTTTCTAGGTTTTTCCAGTTTATCTTTTTAAGTTTTTTGATCTTCATCTAAAAATTATTTTGCTGTTCGGAGTATTTAAAAATTTAATTGGAAAGTAGATGTCGTTCGAATAAGCACGTAAATTTACATCAAAAAGAATTAAACGTGAAGCATTCCTTTTCCGCACGAACACAGATAACTTTCTTTAACACCGGCTGTCTGTAATTATACTTTCGGGTTAATTCGTGTTATGCGAACGGTCTCGGAAAGTAGATTATTCAACTTTCTTTTTCACGCTCTTCAGCCCTAGTCATTTCCCTCTGCTCCTCTACAAAATCCTTGAATCGCTCTTCGACAAATTTTTTCTCTTTTTTTATTCTTTCATGCTCTTTTTTGAGTTCTTCCGGTACAGGCAAGTTATTCTTTGTGAGATAATCGTAAATCGCTTCTTTCAAAGCATCGGTAGCGAGTAAAGAACAATGCATTTTAACAGGAGGCAATCCACCGAGAGATTTCGCAACTTCATCTTTAGTTATTTTCAACGCTTCTTCTATTGTTTTTCCCTTCGCAAGTTCAGTAATTTTAGAACTCGTTGCTATCGCAGCCACGCAACCAAAAGTTTTGAACTTTATATCTTTTATCACTTTTTCACCTTTCTCGTTTTCTCCAATTTTTATGTAAAGCCACATAACATCGCCGCATGCTATATTACCGACTTCTCCTACACCGTCTGCATCTTTTATTACACCAACATTTTTCGGATTCATGAAATGCTCCATTAATTCTTTGGTATACAATATTCACACCTCACCAAACAACTTTTTCGAGAGGACAGATAATTCCTATACCATTCTTTTCTCCATTCTTTGCCCTACCGAAGGCATTTCTTATTTTTTTATTGAAAGTTTTACTTGCATCTTCGCTAGAAAGAAACGTTATATTGTTGTACTTATAACTTCCGTTCTGATTTTTTACCCTTTTTTCCCATTTTTCGTCTACTTCAACGAAATAAACATTTATCGGAAAAGTTATTTTCCTACCTTTTTTCTTTTGTCGGTGAAGAAATTCGGCATAACCCTTAAGAAGTTCCCTAAATTCAATCTTTTCTTTATACTCTGGAATTAAGATATAATTCTTTTCCTTTGTTCTGTACTCCGTTATATCCACGCGATTTTTCGCCGGATCGAGATTTTCAAGGGTAATTTTATTAACTTTTGTGTATTTTTTAAGCCAATATTCAGTTGCATGGAGGGCAGCCATTGTTTGAGACAGGTCTTCCATATCCATGAATAAAGTACCATTCTCATAACTACTTCTTACTCCATGTGACGGATAATCTTTACCTAATTCACACATTCCACACTTATCGATTACTTCAATTTCTGCATATCTCATTTACAACACCTGAATTTTGCTTGGTTTAATTTTACGACTATACGCTACTCTCATAAACTTAACAATTGTTAAGTGAAGTTTAAATAATTTACGGTTCAAGAAACTTAAACCAAGCCACTTAATTTTCTAAGTGCTTCTACTTCTTCTTTCAACACGTCTACAGCATAATTTATCTCTTCTTCTGTGTTTTGCCTTCCTACGGTAAGGCGCAAACTTCCGTGCGCTTCCTCTGGTTTTAGGCCTATCGCGCGAAGCACGTGACTCGGCTCGAGTTTGCGGGAAGAACAAGCAGAACCGGTAGAACATGCTATTCCGCGGGCATCTAAACGCATTAGCAGCGCTTCTCCTTCTATGCCAAGGAAGGAAAAATTAGCGTTATTACAAAGTCTTTTTTCTGGGTGGCCGTTTAACTTTACGTTAGGAATTTCTTCAAGCACGCGCTTAATGAGCAAATCTCTAAGTTTTTTCATATGTTTCACATGCTCTTCTTTTGCGATTTCCGCCGCTTTTCCAAATCCGACTATGCCATGAACGTTTTCTGTACCGCTTCTCTTTCCGAATTCATGTCCGCCGCCATGCATTAAAGGCGTGATTTTTACATCTTCTCTTACAATCAAAGCACCTACGCCTTTAGGACCGTAAATCTTATGAGAACTTACCGTTATGAGATCAACTCCTATTTTCTCTGCGTCCAAAGGTTCTTTTGTAAAACTCTGGCAAGCGTCTGTATGAAAGTAAACTTCACGCTCTTTACATATTTTCGCGATTTCTTCTATTGGTTGAATTGTACCAATTTCGTTGTTCGCGTGCATTATACTTACGAGAATTGTGTCCTTTCTTATTGCGTTTACCACGCTTTCGGGCGAAACCATACCATATTTATCAACATCTAGATAAGTAACCTCAAAACCTATGCTTTCCAACCATTTGCATGTTTGCAGCACGCAGGCATGTTCTGTTTTCTGCGTGATTATATGTTTTCCTTTATCTTTGTTTGCAAACGCTATGCCTTTCAAAGCAAAATTATTGCTTTCCGTTCCGCCTGAAGTGAAAATCACTTCATTCGGCGACACATTAAGTTTTTTCGCTATTGTTTCGCGCGCTTTTTCTATACCATCTCTTGCTTCTCTTCCCCACGCATGTAAAGAAGAAGCATTTCCGAATCTTTCTTTCATAAACGGAAGCATGGCTTGGAGAACCTCTTCTGCAATAGGCGTTGTAGCAGCATTATCAAGATATACCTTCATACCTTACACCTCCTTGAAACTACTCGTGTACCTATAACCTTGCATGCATTGCATAGCAGGTTAATAACTTCTTTTTCATTACTACCTTTTGCTATTTTTTCTGCTACTCTTTTCAATTCTTTTACATCCTCTTTATTCAGTTTTATCATTCTTCCGCGTTTGTTTTTACGATATTGAGAAATCGCTGCTTCGCTTATTCCGAGAAGTTTGGAAACTTCTCTTTGGCTTAGTTTATATTCTTTAATCAAGAGTAATGCTATTTCCTTTCTTATCGCAGGTACAACGTTCCACATTAATATTTCACAGGGCAACGTTAGTTTTTTCATAAAGAATTAACAATTGTTAAGTTATATAAAGTTTTCTTTATATTTAACATCCATCTTCAGATAACACAGAATTACGCAACAAAGCACATATGTTCGGTAACACGGGGAAATCTCGAGATATTTCCGCGTGAAAACGCCCATTTCGACGTAATTCTTTTGCGAAACCGTGAGAAACGGCTATAAGAATGCGACTTGTTTTCACTTCGGCTTAACGAATCCCCATTTATCCAATGCTTCTTTAAGTTCCTTGTGCTCTTTAGCATGTTCTTTTAAATTTATTCCTTCCTTACATGCTTCGATTGCTTGAACAACCGCCTTTGCCCCTGCATGCGTGCCTCGAGGATGGCCGTGAATTCCTCCGCCTATCTGTATGCCGATATCAAAAGTTCCGTAAATAGAAAAGAGCGCTGGTAGTAAACCAGGGTGCAAGCCGCCGCTCGCTATTGGCAGCATAGGTTTTATTCTTCCCCATTCCTGCCCTAACCTTATTCCACTAACTTCTTTCACGAATTTTTCCGTTATAGTTTCCTTTATTGTAAGAACATCTTTTTTAGGCGATTCCAATTTTCCTACAACAGTGCCGATATGAATGTTATCCACTCCACTAAGCCTTGCTAATTTAGCGAGAAAAAGCATTGTTATTCCGTGTTTTTTGTTCCTCGTAAAAGAAGCGTGCATGGCTCTATGGCCGTGAATTGCCATGTCATAATCTCTTGCAAGGTCGCAAGCGGTTTGTACAGCAGTAAAGCCGGATACAACAAGATCGAGCATGAAGTATTTAAAACCGTGCTCGTACACTGTCTTGATTCTTTTTTCGAGTTCTTTGAGATTTGGAGCGGTGACGTTGATATACGCATCTTTTATTTCACCTGTTTCTTTCTCTACTTTGTCCCGCATCTTCGCGAGTAATTTGACGCGATTTTCGAATCTATTGAACTTTTGGTTAGTTAGGTTTTCATCATCCTTTACACAATCTACCCCACCTGACCATGCTTCATAGGCAACTTTGGCATGTTGCTCAGAAGTCATACCTATTTTCGGTTTGGGTACGGTAGAAATTATAGGCCCTTCTTTTTTACGGAAAATCTTTTTTATTGCTGTTAATCCGTAATTAGGTCCGTGAAAATGTTTTAGAAATTCTTTAGGAAAGCGAACATCGAGTAAACGCAGGCTTTTCACTGCTTTCATTCCGAAGATATTTCCAGCTATGCCCGAAAGCAGTCCCGGAATACTGCCTTCTTCCCAGAGAATCAGAGGATATGCTATTTTAACAAAATTTTTGGTGTACCAAAAAGCGCGGGCACGTATTGAATAGATTTTTTTTGTAAGCGTGCTTAATGTTGTCCAGGTTCCTATAGAACTTTCGCTCGCGATTCTACCTATAACTTCTTTTATGTTCATACCTCTTATAGGCTCGAAGTAATAATATGCTATTAAATCGCTTTTTTTAGGAACATAGGTTGTGTCTACAAATTCTGTATACCATTCAAATGACATGAAAGAAATTTTATTTTAGGTGTTAATAAACCTTACCCACACTTTACTGGGTTTACACGAGAAACACTTGTTGGGCATGTCTTTGGAGAAACTTCCAATAAAGAGAATTTTCCTGGTAAAAGGTATCCTGCTAAAATAAAGATAATAGCATGGAAAAATTTCCGAAATGGTAGCCCCGCCAGGAACCTCGCAACGAAAAAGGGCAGGTGCGGCGCCCCTATTTCGAACCTGGGTCTGGGGGTTTCTTCACGGCGCTCGCGCGCTCGATGCTTTGGAGCACGCGCTCCAAAGCCCCCCATGCTTGGCCGTTCTGCCTTCGAATGGCAGGCAAAAACTCTAAAATCATATAACCTGCCACTCGAAGCCTACACCACGGGGCTATATAAAGAAATTTTATCCATCTTATAATTTTTAAATGTTTTTTTCATTGGCTCAAGAGACCGTTCGAATAAGCCTCACCTCCTCATAACATTCCAGTAAAACATAATATGCTTGCGCCACAAATCAAGCAAATACAAAACCCTCTTAAAC
>WAOA01000042.1 GCA_015521535.1 Candidatus Aenigmatarchaeota archaeon
AAGTAAATCCTGTGCATCTGTATTTATCGCTATCGTTTCTGAACCTACTATTCCTACCTGCATTAATCGAGAGATAGTGTTGTTTCCTGCACCACCTATACCTACTACTTTTATTACTGCCTTTCGTGTTTCAAGAAGTTTTCTAAGATCTTCGTCAACTGATGCTCTTTTTCTAGATGAACCTTCTTTTATTCTTACGGCCATTTTCTCACCTCATAAGAATATCATTTTAAAGGTTTTCAAGAATGTATTTAAAGATTTTGAAATTATTATAAAACAATTTATAATCAGAACTCCTCGATAAACAATACTTTTTCAACTTTGAGATATTTTTTAACACTTTCAGATATTCTATTTTTCTGGACTTCGGATAACTTGTTTTTGAGTTTTATTTTAACGGTTTTTTCAGAAATTTTTACTTCAGGGTTTTTTTCGCCGGAGAAAAATTCTACAAGAGCATTTACTTTCTCTTCAGACTTTTCGATTTTTTCAACGATTTCAATATCGTATTCCAAAATTTTACCCGCCAGAGGATGATTAAAATCTATTTTCACCCTTCCAGAACTCACAGAAAGGACCCGGCCATAAAGATTATCCGCCTTTATTATCATACCAGGATAAGGATTTGTGTTATGCTTTCTAAATTCGGATAAATGAATTATTTTTACGAGTTCAGGTAGCCTTTTTCCAAACGCCTTTTCAGGAGGTATTTCTTCAGTTTTTGATTCTCCGACATTCATTTTTTGGATTATTTCATCTAAACCTTTTATCACAAAACCTTCTCCGACCACGATCGGTATTTTTTCACCTTTATCAAAAATCTCTCCGGTTTCTTTAATTCTACCCGTATAATTTATTCTTATAAAATCACCTTTTTGCATGAAATAGCGATAGAATTATATATTTAAAAATCTTTCTACCATTTCCTTAGATCTGTCCAAACAAGAGCGGAGATACTTGCCAAGAATTAACCACGAAACCGATTTTCTTTGCACCTCTCGGTTTCGTGTTTTTACATTACAAGGTGAGTTTCATGATAGTTCCGCGTTGTTGGAACAGCTTTTCATTGATATTTATATTTTTCTGGATAATCTCTATAATATGTTTTACAAGGATATTTCAAAAAATTTGGTAGAGATGATTAAAAAATCCAAATTCTTTGATAAAGTAGAAATAAAAGTAATTTCCGCGATGCTGGAATTAGAAAAGGAAGGAAAAATAAAAAATACCGCAAGTATTATTGCAAAAAGATGCGGAATGAGCGTAACTAACGCTTATAAATATCTTTATAATCTCGCAGAAATAGGTATAGTAGAGTATGAAGAGGATAAACAAAAATTATTTTGGCTTTCAAGAGTAAATCCCTTTGATAGAATAATTTCTATGATAACGAAAGAATATACCGAAAGAAAAGCAGCGCTAAAAGCAGCGGGAGATATGTATAGTAGAATAATTTCTCCTATTCGTGTCTTAGAAAAGCCTTATATAAAAAATATAACCTCTTTTGACGACTTTGAAAAAAAATGTGCTTACATTTCTGATATAGCAGAAGGTAAATTATGCATAATCTCTGACTGGGTACCAGAAGAATTTATTATATTGGATTCTTGGAAAAGAGTTAAAGAACGAGGCGTAGAAATGAAATGGCTTGCTAATGACCTATCAGAGGAAAAAACAGAACTTCTTCAGAAACTTGGATTTGAAGTAAGATTTTTCGATGAAATAATATATTTTTTCATAATGGTTGCAGATGAAAATAACGGAGTGGTTGTTAAAAATATAAATAAGGAAAAAATAAACGGATTCTGGTTCATAAATCAGGAAAATGATTTTCAGAAAAATTTCGATGAATGGTGGGATTCAGCAGGGGAAATAAAATAATTTTTAAATTAAATAACACAATATAACGTAATATGGATGTCCAAATAATTTTTATACTGATTTCAGCGATTATCGCTATAGGATTTTTTTCAAATTATATTTTTAAAAAAACAAAAATACCGGATATAATCTGGCTTGTAATTTTCGGTTATCTGATCGGACCTGTATTTAATATTATAAATCCGCAAACAATATGGAGTTTTCTTCCGTTATTCTCGGCAATAGCACTTCTTATGATCCTTTTCGATACAGGCTCGAGAATGGATATCTATAAACTTATCGATGAAAGTATTAACGTTATCTCTCTTACGGTACTTTGTTTTTTACTTTCATTCTTTACAGTCTTCGTATTTTGCTTTTGGGTACTCAAACTCGATGTTGTACTTTCTCTTCTCATAGGTTCTATAACCGGTGGTACGAGTTCTGCCATTTCGATACCGCTTTCAAATCTTCTTAAAGGAAAAATAAGAAATGAAATCGGGTTAACTCTTAAAGTAGAGTCGATTTTAACAGACCCATTAGTAATAATAGTTTCACTCGTATTTATTCAGGCATCAACGATTTCATATTCAATTCAAACCCTAACCCTTTTAAAAAACGTTTTTCACATGTTTTCCACTTCGATAGTTTTCGGATTAATCGCCGGAATTATTTGGGGCGTTATCTGGCATAAATTTGAGAAATACGACTATCACTATATGCTAACGCTCGCCTTTCTCTTTCTTCTTTATGTGGTTTCAGATTTCTTGGGCGGTAACGGCGCAATTTCTGTTTTCATGACAGGCGTTGTTTTAGGGAATATAAAAAAGATTAAACAAATGTTTCGGTTGAAGCATACGCTCACAGGGCTTTCTAAACAAATGAAAAGGTTTAACTCCTATATTACTTTTTTCATAAGAACGTTTTTCTTTTCTTCGATAGGAATTATAATCCAATTTGAAAATCCTTTGTATATCCTTATAGGGATAATAATTACATTACTGATTTTCATAACAAGGTACGTTTCTGTATATATCTTTTCCTTAGTCGAAAAACTTTCTAGAGGTGAAAGAATTTTAATGACATTTCTCGCTCCTCGCGGTCTTGCAGCGGCTGTACTCGCTTCGCTTGTTTATGCTAAATACAATATCCCAGGTTCAGAAATGCTCGTACAGATAGTTTTTACCGTGATTTTAGGAACGGTTATAATGTCTACCCTTGGAATAGCGAAGTTTGAAAGAAGCAGAAAGGGCTAAAAGAGTTTTATCACATACTTAGGTCCTCTGCCGTTATTCATATTTCTTTCTATTGACACAGTGTAAGTTTCTCCTTCTTCTGGTTCGAAGTCAAAACACTCTTTTGGTACAGTCTTTCTCCACGGCATTCTTCCAGTAGTATTAATACCTTCGTTGACTGTTTCAATTTCTACATAATCAGGCGAAGTATATATTTTCTTAATTTCTATCTCCCACACGCCCGTTCTATCAGATAAAACCATAACACCACCTCAAAAAATTTTAGTAAGGTGAAAGGACCAATGGAAATTTTAACCTACTACTACGAGAAGATTAAAGAGTAGAAGGAGAGAGGTAATTAAAGATATGTTACTCAACTCGTTTCGAGGTGAATATATTGAATTCATATTAATAAAAGTGTCTTGAAAGTTTATAAATCTTTAATATTTATATCCGAGAAAAAGATAAACACCTCCTACTTCTGGAATATCGCAGCATTGCGGTAGCGGAAAGAATAGCACAACTCTTTCTGGAGTTCCGAAATAAGTTTTGTAAACGAATTCATTTGCCATACTTGCGGCAATCGCTTTCACCAATGCTCTATACTCATCGCTTTCTGGGAAATAGGAAATCCAAAGAGCACGGTTCGTAGTTGTATTAAGAACAGAAAGAGAATAAAGCTCATCCTTACTTATCAGTACGTTTCTTCCAGAAGGATTGGCGATTACTTTAACTTCATTAGGCTCCGAATAATCATAAAAAATAAAAGTATGATTCAGTGGTTGAATAAACACTTCCCTTTCAAATACCTTTTTTATTTTAAACACAAACTTCATATCTGGCAAAGAAGGATTTTTTTCTCTTGTGTTTAAAATAAATATCTCACCTTCCTTTTTTCTACCCACTCCTTCTATTTCTACTTCTTTGTTTTGGGTTATATTAATTTGTGTAGCATTAAGCCATATTCTCCACACACCTTGATATTTTCCATTTATCTGTTTCGTTGTTTTAACATCGAATCCGAAAGCGAGAAAGTATTTTGGTATGCTATCTTTTAAGGGTTCATAAGATGAAAAACGTTGATAATTTTCTTTTAGGTTTGGCGAATTCCTAAGAGAAAACGTCTCATCCATTTTATATAAATCAGAGCCCGAGTTAGGGTTTCCGCCAAAACCTTTTATTTTAGTTATAGCAATAATCTTTCCGTTATTTTCAAGATATCTTTGAACTAATGAATTTTCGTCGAAATTCGTAAAATTGATAAATACGATAATATCGAATCCATAAAGTTTTACATCTTCAGGTGAAAGGAATGTAAATTTTCTGACAGAAAAGTTTACCCATCTGTTATTGTAAAAACTTGGAGAGAATATACTTTCTGCAAAAGCAACTTCTTCGTCACTGCAGTTAGCGCAACCCACTCTTATATACGGTTTTGGAAGACCTTTTATATACATTCCAAAATTAACCATTTCTGACAGAGATTTTTCCATTTCATTTATAAAAGCAGTTTTATTGGAAAAAATAAGCGCGGTTTTATTCGCAATACTTATATACTTCCATGCATTTTCACCTATTTTAATAAGATCGAAATCAGACCACTCAACTTTAACATTTATAGAAGATAAGGATAACCACACAGAAAAAACAAGGATTAATATTGCAAATGATACCTCTATTATATGAATAAACCCCTTCATCTTACCACCATATTTCAAGTATCAATTTACCCATTTCACTATTTATTTTAACGGTTCTTTCGAGGTATATTTTTAGATTTCCGACTCCGCCGCATTCAAAAAAAATATTTCCGGATTCGCCTATAAGAAGAAGTCTGTAACCTGTGATATTGAAACTTTTTTCAAAAAGCGAACAATCATTTTTTAAAGCGTTGACTTTATCGAGCGATAGATTATACGGCGAGAACGCTAAGCCAAGCCTTTTCAAATTATTAGGTGACTTTTCCCAATCCGGCGGAATACCCTTTTCATTTACAAGGATATCAACTATTTTTTCACCTTTAATCTTAGAAGTCTGTGAATAAATATCGGAAAAAACCGAAGTTGTATTTTCAGATATATATTTTCCTATTGATAGTATCAAAATTCCGAATATGAATACAGATAATAAAAATTCTATTTTTCCCTGAGACTTCATATTATCCCCAACCTTACGAGTATCATAAAAACACCTAAACCTATAAGGGTAAGAATGAGACTGTGTTTTATTCCTGCTGATGGGGAGTTTTCACCTATTTGTCCGCATACCAATCCGGAGAATATACCCTGTACAATAAGCATAGAAAAAAACAAACCGCGATAATAACCTTCAGCACCTGTCCCAAAGAATAATAATTGTGATATTCCGTTAAAAGTCCAGCACGCTATACAAAATGGGTCAGAAGTCTTAGTACAGATATTACATGGGTCTTGAAAACCAAAACTTACTAATTCTCCATTACTACCAATAGAAAGCATCGGCATTAGCGATTTTGAAAGTCCGACTATTATTCCAAGAAATACGAAATATATTATATAAATCGTCATAACATGCTGTATCATCATTGCCTTTCTTTCTTTTTCTAACTCCTTTATCATTGAAATATTTTCCGAAATAGATTCTATAGATTCTTCTATATTTCCACCGGAGTTATAAGATTCTATTATAATCTCTACACTTTTTCTTATCACGCTGGATTCTTTCATTCTTTCTGAAAATCTTCGTAGAACTTCCTGTAAAGGAATTCCCCACGAGAGTTGAACAGACATTTTTTTAATTTCTTTAGTTAATTTTCCGTAATCAACACGAGAAGCATTTTTGAGCGCTTCTTGTAATGTCAGACCAGATTTTTGCCATTCCGCTAAGTCCTGAAGAAATACAGGAAACATATCTTCAATCATTTTTATTCTTTTATATTTGAAAAATGTTAAAAGTCCCTTAGGAACGAACATTACAAGGAGTGCGAGAAGTATCAAATTCCCAAGAACTCCTATGTCATTGTAGAAAAAAACTATACCAAATATAATTATAAAAATACCTGCGACTATCGGTACGAGTTCCTTTCTTTTGGAATTTTCTCTATTTTTTTTCTCCATCTCAGATACCCGGAGATATTGCTCTTACCAAAATAATAAATCCTATAGACACAAAAGGTAAAACAACGAATACTATAAGGAATTGCATAAATACTATGAATAGATTTGACCCGCTTCCGAAGATAGACATTATCACACTAAGTATAAGGAAAAAAATCGAACCAATTATAATCATTGTCAGGTATATTTCTATCATTAAAGTTAATATCCTCGAATATGTTTCGAGCCTTCTTCGATATTCTGTCATAAATTCCTTTGTTTTTTCTTTGAAAAACAGTGATAAATTTGAGCCAGAGGAAAGAACCGTTATAAGCCCTAACAACATTTCTTTAAATTGTTTAGAAGGTGTGCGCATTGCAGCCTTTCTAATAGCTTGTTCGAGATTCATTCCGAAAAATTCTATATCCCTGTATATTTTACTTGCTTCCCTTGCGATTTCTTTGTATTCCCTGAATCCTGAAAGTATTTTAAACATGCTTGTTGGCGGAACGCCGCTTGCGGAAATAGATGAAAGATAGATAGAAACAAGCGGAAGCGAAGCATCTATTTCTTTTGCTCTACGTTGCGTAACGAACGTGGGATAGGAGTAAAGGAAAAAGAATACGGCGAATGAAAGAATCAATGAAGTTGTCATCGAAAGAAAGAAAGCAAAAGCCGGTTTTAAAAATAATCCACCTATAAACGAAAAAACAGGAAATTCCACCACAAACGTTAATAAAGTGCAGAATATCATTACGTAAACATATTCTGTTAAAGATAGCGGAATATCGGATTTTTCTATATCCGGTTTGAGATTTTCAAAGTATTCGACAAATGGCTCTAAGGATGGGCCGAAAAGTCTAAAAGACGCCTTTTTAAAAAATTCCCACATTTTTACCCCCCTTCCATAATCTCCAACAACCTTTCTTTTTGTAGATAATACATATTGATAATATAGGAAAAGTCTTTGTAATGGGTTATATCTTTTTTCAACATCCATTCAAGTACTTTCATTTTTTCTCCTAAACCGAACTGTACTTCCCTTTCCTTTAAGCCGTGTTGAGATGCTATTTTTTTAAGAATTATACTTTTGTTAACTACTTCAAATCTATCTGTTTTGGCATTCCATTGAAATATTTGATTTATAATAGGCATATCCACTTCTCTATTATACCCAACCACTTCAAAAGTCGAAAAAACCCTTCTTATGTAACTGTTTTCTTTCTTTATTCGTGAAAGGAAAAGTATGGCATCGAGGTTTTCTATAAGACTGCCAGGAAGCGAAATAGGCGGGGTGGTTAACCTGTCCATAAGTTTTTCCATAGTGTCTGCATGAATCGTTGCGAGACCCGCATGTCCAGTTGCGATTTGCTGGAATAGTACATATGCTTCCCTTCCTCTAACCTCTCCAACTATTATATAATCCGGTCTCTGTCTCAAAGATTCTACTAACAAATCAAACATGTCCACTTCGCCGAGTTTTTTTCCTCCTATTTCTGCAATAGGCTTTCTCGCAACATGCGGTACCCAGTGCGGATGCGGTAAACGAAGTTCTGCCGTATCTTCTATGGTTACTATTTTCATCTCAGGTCTTATGAAGAGTGAAAGAGCATTTAAAAGAGTGGTTTTTCCTGTTGCTGTACCACCTGAAATTAATATAGATCTTCTATTCTCTATTAAAAACCATAGGTATGCGAGCATTCGAATATCGAGTGTTCCGTATTTAAGAAGAAGAGTCGGCGTTAAAGGTTCGTCTGGAAACTTTCTTATAGTGAAATTACTACCCCTCCTCGCTATATCCGTTCCCAAAGTAGCCTGTAATCTCGATCCATCGGGAAGTGTTGCATCTAAAAGCGGTTGAGCAACACTTATCGTTTTTCCGCATCTCTGCGCGAGTTTATTAACAAAAGCATCCAATTCTTCTGCACTGTCAAAAACAACATTCGTTTTTATAGTACCTATTTTCGGATCTCTGTGATTGACGAATATAGGTATACCAACGCCGTCGCATGAGATATCCTCTATGTTAGGATCTTGCATTAGTGGCTCTATTTTTTCCAAACCTATGAAATCCCTTTCTATATAATATAACAAATCCTGTCTTTTGGGAGGAGAGAAAGCCTGCGCTACTGTTTCAACAACTTCTTCAAATTTTTTCGTAAGATATTTTTTCACTTCTTCTTTTCTTAATGTAGAAAAATCTATATCCAATTTTTCCATTATTATGTTCTTTATTTGTTTCAGAACCCTTTGCTCTTCTTCCGAGAGTTTGGGCTCTACTACATAATAAACTAAAGATGAATCTTTTGGAGACCATCTTATATGAGCATAAGCAAAAACGCGTTCACCTTTTTTAGGATATCGAGGTATTAGAGGATAAATTATATTCATCTTTTTTATATCCACAGGTCTTTCCTTTTTCACTTCAATACCTTTAATTGCCTTTATTTCTATTCCTTCTTCCTTTATTTTCGGCATTTCTTTTACAATTTTTGCGCTAATCTTACCGGAAATTTCGCTTTTTCCGAATAACCCACTAGTAGGTATTGTACCATAACCTTGCGAAGGCTTGTCGTAAAACGGTTTTTCAGAATGAGTATTGATTGTAGGCTTCATTCTTTTCTTCTTGTATCCTAAAACCGCGCGTCTAAAAATCTTTAAAAACGGGTTCATTCGATATACACCTCGTTATTTTCGTAACGTATTTTAATTCCCATTTGCGAAGTATAGATATATCCTGATTTAATTTTTGGTTTAATACCATATAAGTTTAAGGAATGTTTAATTCCTTCAGAAGGACATAAAATCATAATTTCATTGTCAATTTCTTCAATTCTTAAAATACAATCCCCGATTCTATACGGTAATGGAAGAAAAACTGTTATATTAGAAGATGTGCTATTACCTACTTGGTAAACTTTAGTTAGAACATAAGAAATATATTCGCCCGTCTTCTCCACCGAGATTTTATATACACTCTCTTTAATATTATCGTTAAGTGAAGCGAAAGCGGTGTAAAGTAAAATTACCATAAAAATGCCTATGGAAAAAAATAAAACATTTTCTACAGTAAAAGCTTGCGATTTCATAATTAAATTTTATTCTTTTATTGAAATATAAAAGAAAGAAAAAAGGTTTATTCAAATTCGCCCGGCATTTCTCCGCCGCCTGAACCTTTACTTTCTATTTTACTTGCTGTGATAACATCGTCTATGCGCAATATCATTTCTGCCGCTTCGCTCGCACTTTTTATCGCCTGTGTTTTTATCTTCAAAGGCTCTATAACACCTTTTTCTCGCATGTCTATTACTTTTCCTGAAAACGGATCTACGCCATAGGAATACTTTTCCTTTTCGTGTGCTGCTCTGAGCTCCGCGACTATATCTATTGGATCAAGCCCTGCATTTTCTGCAAGCGTTTTCGGTATTATTTCCATAGCATCTGCAAATGCTTGAATCGCCAACTGTTCCCTTCCGCTGAATTTCTGTGCATAGTTTCTGAGATGATTCGCCGCCGCCGACTCCGGTGCACCACCGCCTGCTACGGCGTATCCATCTTCAAGAGCGCTTGCAACACCGCCTATAGCATCTTCTAACGCTCTTTCAACTTCTTCTACCACATGCTCTGTGCCGCCGCGAATCAGTATACTTACTGCTTTCGGATCTTTACATTCCTGCACAAAGATCATTGCCTCTCCCGCTACCTTTTTTTCTTCTACGAGTTTCGCATATCCGAGGTCTTTTTCTGTTAAGTCTTTAATGTTTGTTACTATTCTTGCGCCTGTCGCTTTTGAAAGTTTTTCCATGTCACTTTTCTTTACTCTTCTTACCGCCAGAATGTTATGCTTCGCAAGATAATGCTGTGCAATATCATCTATTCCCTTCTGACAGAAAACCACATTCGCTCCGACTTCCGCTATTTTTTCTACCATTTCTTTGAGTATTTTTTCTTCCTGGTCTAAGAATGCCTGAAGTTGGTCAGGTGATGTTATTCTTATCTCTGCATCTGTTTCAGTTTCTTTTATCTCCAGAGGCGAATCTATTAATGCAATTTTTGCATCCTTTGCGCTTTTCGGCATGCCGCTGTGTACAACCTCTTTGTCCACTATTATACCTTTTATAAGTTTTGTATCTTCTATACTTGCACCCTGCTTCTTAACGAGTTGAATATTATCTGTATCAATTTTCAATTTTCCATTATTTTTTTCCATAATCGATTTTACAGCATTTACCGCGATATCTGCCAAATGTTCGCTCGCCTTCTCCGCTGATTTGCCTGTAATAGCGGTCATCGCTATCTTTTTAAGTGTTTCTTCATCGTCTAAATCTATCTTATTTGAAATACTCTTGAGAAATTTAAGTGCCTCCTCCTTTGCAAGTTTGAAGCCCTTGGTTATAATAGTAGGGTGTACGTTCTGATCTAAAAGTTTTTCCGCGTTTTTCAATAATTCTCCTGCAAGCACTACCGCTGTGGTTGTGCCATCACCTACTTCCTCTTCCTGTGTCTTTGCTACTTCAACGAGCATTTTTGCTGCCGGATGCTCAATCTCCATTTCATCTAATATAGTTGCGCCGTCGTTGGTAATTACTATATCACCTATGCTGTCTACGAGCATTTTATCCATGCCCATTGGCCCAAGTGTAGTTCTTACAGCATCCGCTACCGCTTTCGCTGCTGCAATGTTATTGTGCTGTGCATCTTTCCCGATCTGGCGTAGCGTTCCTTCAGGTAGTATTAATATAGGCTGTCCTCCTAATTGAGCGCCTGCTTGCGCAACCATTTTACCACCTCCGTTATCTTTAAAATTATCACAGAATTATTTTACAAAAATTATGTGTATGTAGGTATATTTAAGTTTTACGGTGTTATAACAGTGTAATACTCACTTCTTCCTTGCGAAAACCATAAAACCTGTAAAAGTAACAAAAGAATTTACCCTTAAATGCGAGTTATTATTTTTATCAAATGAGACCTCCCATTTTCTCTGAAGATTTTCCCATATTTCTATTTGCGTGAAATCTTTTTCCACGCTCTTGACAACTTTTCCGACTTCCTCTGCAAAAGGACAGAAAACCACCATCCAGCCACCTGATTTTAAAGAATCTTTTACGCAAGGAATTATTTTTTCTGGATTTTCGAGATCCAGCGTTATTAGATCTACCTCTCTTTCATCAAATCCCTTTTTCACATCTTTGTTTTTCAAAACCACATTTTTTATTCTCAACATTCTGATATTTTCTTTTGCTACTTCGTAAAACTCCTTTCTTTTCTCATAACTATATACCTTTTTAACGTAATTTGAAAGGAATATAGCAAGAAACGCAGAGCCTGTTCCAGCGTCGAGAACAATTGAATTTTTATTCACACCTGTTTTAGCGAGAATTAAACTGGCATCTTTAGGAAGTATTACCTGTGGCTTTCTTTTTACTTTCTTCAAAAGATCGATAATAGAAGGTTTTACAGCAATGAATTTCTCTCCGAGATGAGATTTTATCTCAGTACCATGACGCTTTCCGACAAGTTTTTCGAGATTGATTTTACCGAATTCGCATTGAAACTCGCCTTTTACTCTAACAACATACGATTTCTTTCCTAAGAGCAAAACCCATGAATTTTTCCTTATATTGCACTTTTTCATAAATTCTTATTTTTGGTACATGGTTTAAATTTGTTTTATCGAAAGGAAAAAGAACACAAGAATTATGAGAGAAACTAAAAGAACCAAAACCAGTATCTTAGGATCATTGGCAAAGCCAAATGGTATTGGTCCTATAAACCCGCCGAATCCGAATTTCACATTTTCGTTTTTCGCTGAAAGAATCACACCTATGAATATTAAAAGAAAACCTATTAAAATGAGCAAAAAGCCAGATTTGAGCAGTATATTCTCCATAAATTTTAGATTAATAGAAAAATTAATAAAGATTTAAATACTTTAAAGTTTTACTTAGAAAAGGTTATGAACCGATGAGGTGGTAAAAGATGGCGAAATATGTCGAGTTCCAAGAACCAGAAGAATTGAAAAACAAAATAATAGATATGGTTGAAAAAGCCGCTGCTACAGGCAAGGTTAAACGCGGTACGAACGAAACAACTAAAGCGGTTGAGCGCGGTATTGCGAAGTTTGTTATAATAGCAGAAGATGTGCAACCAGAAGAAATAGTAATGCATCTTCCACCTTTATGTAGAGAAAAGAACATACCCTTTGGTTACGTCGCAAGCAAACTCGATTTGGGAAGAGCATCAGGAATAGATGTTGCAGCAGCAAGTGTAGCAATAATCGAGCCCGGTGAGGCAAAGAAATTAATGGAAGAGGTTATTAAAGAAATAGAAGCGTTGAAGTGATAGTATGGATGCCGTACCCGCTGAAGTAATCCAGATTTTGGGAAAATCCGGTGTTAAAGGTGTAACTCAGGTTAGATGTAAGGTTCTCGAAGGGAATGATGCCGGAAAAATTCTTATAAGAAATGTGCTTGGTCCTGTGAGAATAGGAGATATTTTAATGCTTCGCGAAACAGAGATGGAAAGTGCTGGTAAACTTGAACCAAGGAAAAGGTGATTTTAAATGAAATGCAGTTTCTGCAAAAGTAAAATAGAAAATGGAAGAGGTAAAATACTTGTTAAAAACGATGGTAAAATAATTTATTTCTGTTCTTCTAAATGCGAAAAAAACATGATTAAACTCGGAAGAAATCCGAGAAATGTAAAGTGGATAAAAAAACAAAAGAAATAATTTACACGATTTCTTCAATAAATTTTATACCCTTTCTGGTTATAGCAAATGATCTTTCTCCTATCGCTGATATCTCTGTGATAAGTCCTTTCTCGACCAATGAGTTTACAACTATACTGCCATTACCATCGAAAATTCTATTTAATTCTGATTTTCTCAACACATGCCTTTTGGCGAAAATCTCCAATAACTTTTTTTCTAACTCATTAAGCATGTTCACCACCTGAAATAATAACCTTATGTGATTTCGAGAAATATAAATTTTTTACATAATCATTTTATACCCGCGTCCTAATAAGCGCTTCTTGCACTTCACAAAAGAATTATGCCGAAGTCGCGTTTACGTAAATACTGCTAAATTTCTGCTCGTGCCAAGAACACGTGCTTTACCGCGCAATTCTATGTAATTTGTACGCTCAATATTTGATACTGTTCGGATAACCTCGAATTACGCGATAAAGCACATGTACTCGGCGAGACCAGGATATCTCGAACCATTTACGTGCAAAAGTACATACTCCGGCGTTAATTATTTTGTGACCCATGAGAAACGCTTATCCGAATATGACATATTATTTTATCAAAAGTTTTATAAATCATACGAGAGTATAATAGATCAACCTGAACAACACCGAAGTGTAAGGTAAACTATGTAAACAAGGCTAAGACATGAGACCAAGCGACGTTTCATAATATGGAAAGTAATAAGAAATGAAGTAAAAAATTATTTCAATGTAAATTAACAGGTGAGATGAAATATACCGGCGACTTTTTTTCTTTCGGCCAGAAGTCTATTAAAAAATTTCACAGCATCTTCTGTTTTCATTTCCATAAGTTCGATACCTTCTTCTTTCGCTATTTTTTTACATTTTTCATCTATTCTAACCATTCCTGCCGTGCCTTTTCCTATTACCACTACTTCTGGGCCTTTTAAAAATATTTCTTCGATTTCTCTTTGCGATATTATATGATTTTTCTCCCTTTCAACAATTTCTCCGTCCCAAAAAACTATTACATCCGAGTAATATTTTTTACCGTTTATTACGATTTCACCAAAAGAAAATTTCTCTATCATAATGTAGTTTTTGCTTTTTAATAATAAAAAATTAATTGGTAGCCCCGCCAGGAACCTCGCGACGAAAATGGGCAAATGTGGCGCCCCTATTTCGAACCTGGGTCTGGGGGTCCAGAGCCCCCCATGCTTGGCCGCTCCGCCTTCGAGTGGCAGGTTATATGATTTTAGAGTTTTTGCCTGCCACTCGAAGCCTACACCACGGGGCTATCAGAATTAAAATTTTGTTTTGAAGGGTTTAAAAA